>JBFGOX010000054.1:0-10288 GCA_041565015.1 Burkholderiaceae bacterium | reverse complement strand
TCGATCGTGGTCGTGTGCCGGTCGGGTCAGCGGTCGGTGCTGGCCGCCGACGTGCTGCAGCAGATGGGTTTCGTCGACGTCGTTTCGCTGAAGACCGGCGTGCGCGGCTGGAACGACTACGAGCAGCCGATGGTCGACGGCGATGGACGTCCGTTGGACGGTGATGAAGCCGAGCGGCGGCTCGCGCCTCGGGTGCGAACGGAACAGCGGCCGCCGCCGCGCACGGCGCTGTGAGCGAGCGGCAATCTTGTCCGTGTCGGCGGCGTAGGATGACCGGGCCGAGACGCAACGATCAACCGACGCCATGACCGAAGACGATTTCGCCGAAATGCGCAAGCTCATGCTGATGGAGATCGCCGCCAACACGATCTACACCAGTGCGCAGATCGGCAGGGCGGCGCTGCGCGCGCAGGTCATCGAGGCCATGGGCAGGGTTCCGCGTCACGCATTCGTGCCGCTCGAAATTCAGCAGTACGCGTACGTGAACAGCCCGCTGCCGATCGGCTCGGGCAAGACGATCTCGCAGCCGTTCATCGTCGCCCTGATGACCGACCTGCTCGAGATCGCCGAAACGGACATCGTCCTCGAGATCGGTACCGGGCTCGGTTATCAGGCGGCAATCCTGGCCGAGCTCGCCCGGCGCGTCTACAGCGTCGAGGTGCATGAGGAACTGGCCGAGCAGGCGGGGCAGAGGCTTGCGCAGCAGGGTTATGCCAACGTCGAGATCAAGATCGGCAACGGCTGTCTCGGGTGGCCCGAGCACGCGCCGTTCGACAAGATGATCGTCACGGCGGCGCCTGAGCTGATCCCGCCGCCGCTGCTGTACCAGCTCAAGGCGGGCGGCAAGATGGTGATTCCGGCAGGTCTTGCGGACGCGCAGCAGCTGCTGCTGGTCGAAAAGGATCCGAGCGGCAGGGTGTCGACGAAGGAGGTCCTGCCAGTGCGCTTCTCTTCGCTCGAGGACGTCGAGCCGTTCGCTTGAGCTTCGTTGACGGCGGGGGCAGGTAGGCGGCGGCAAACGCGACCGCCTTGCTTCGGGCGCGAACCGGCGAGATCCGCGCGAATGCCGGCTGCCTCGCAAGCGCCGATGCAGGTGCAGACTGGGGGTCGATGATGATCGGATTTTCAGTTGCGCCTTGCCGTTGGCGATGAGGAGCCCGCCGCATGGATCGGCCCATCGTGAGCGTCTACGTCGCCGTCAGCCTCGATGGACGGATCGCGCGCGCCGACGGCGCGCTCGACTGGCTGGCGCCGATGGACATCGAGGGCGAGGACTACGGTTTCTCCGCGTTCCTGGCGAAAGTCGATTCGATCGTGCTCGGGCGATCGACGTACGAAACTGCGCTGGGTTTCGACCCGTGGCCGTATCCAGGGCGCCGCGTGGTCGTACTGACCCATCGTCCGCTGGCCGCGTCGCATGGCGAGACGACGCACCACGGCGCACTGGCGCCCTTGCTGTCTTCGCTCGGCGCCGGCGGCGCCCGTCATGTATACGTCGACGGCGGGCAGGCGATCCGGCAAGCGCTCAGCGAGGATCTCGTCGATCAACTGACGCTGTCGTTCATCCCGATCGTGCTCGGTGACGGACGGGGGCTATTTGCCGCCGGGCTGCCGGAGTCGAGATGGACACTCCAAGCCACGCGCGGCTTTTCGACCGGGCTGGTGCAGTGTCGGTACCGCTGTGAGCGCAATCGGGCGCGCGTCGTCGCGGCGCCCGAGCACGGCGCGCTGTCAGACCGTTGACGGAAGCGCGACGCCCAGTCGCTGCGCGTGGGGCTCGAGTCCCGGCAGGATCGACTCGTGCAACTGCACGCCGCGCGCCAGTTGCTCGCGACGCAACGCCATCGCGCGCTCGCCGGGCAGGCGCACCGCATCGACGCCCGGACGCGGCGGGTTGTCACGGCATTGTTGCGCGATGAACTCGGCCTGCCGCACGAACGCGTCGCGGCCGCCGAAGGCGTCGGGGTCGAGCGCCTGCACGAATACCGTCGCGCCCCAGCCCTGCTTCGGGTCAGCGCGGCCGAAGCCGGCCAGCCCGCCGGTCAATGCCTCGACCAGCAGCGCCAACCCGTAACCCTTGTGCCCGGCCTCCAGTCCGCCGAGCGGCAAGATCGTGCCCGGCGGATCGGTGTACAGCGCCGCAGGATCGTCGGTGGCGTTTCCCTCGGCATCGAGCAGCCACGGATGCGCAAAGCGCTGCTTCGCCTTGTACAGTCGCGCGCTCATGCCGTTGGTGGTGACCGAAGCGGAGATGTCGACCAGCACCGGGTCGCCCGCGGTCGGAAAGCCGATGGCCAGCGGGTCTGGCGTGAACACCGCGCGCGTGCCGCCGTAAGGTGCGACGCTGGCCGAATTGGCATCCGAACTGGCGACCAGCAGCACGAAGCCCTGCTCGGTGGCGCGCAACAGGTAGGCGGCCAGGCAGGCGATGTGATGGCTGCGGCGGATGACCACCGTGGCAGTGCCGTAGGTGCGCGCGCGTTCGATCGCGACATCGGCGGCGCGCATCGTCAGCCACGGGCCGGGCAATCGCAGTCCATCCCACAGTACGGCCGCCGGACGATCGGACAGCTTCGTCGGCTCGCCTTCAAGTTGCATCGCGCCGTTTTCGATCTCGCCGAGGTAGGCAGCGAGCAAAGCGAGCCCGTGCGTCGTGTGCCCGAGCGCGTCGCCTTCGACCAGCACGTCGGCGACGACTGCCGCGCGGTCGTCGGCCAGCCCTGCCCCGGCAAGCAGCGCCTGCGCAAAGGTACGCAGCGCGGTGGCCGAGTAGCGCGCCATCAGTACACCGCGCGGCCGCCGGACAGATCGAACACCGCACCGGTGGAAAACGAGCACTCCTCCGTGCACAGCCACGCCACCATCGCCGCGATTTCATCGATCGTGCCGAAGCGGCCCATCGGGATCTTCGACAGCATGAAATCGATATGCGCCTGCGTCATCTGGCTGAACATGCCGGTGCGCACGGCCGCTGGCGTGACGCAGTTGACGCGCACGCCGGTCTTGGCGAGTTCCTTGCCGAGCGACTTTGTGAGCGCGATGACGCCGGCCTTCGACACGCTGTAGGCGCTGGCGTTCGGGTTGCCTTCCTTGCCGGCGATCGAGGCGATATTGACGATGCGGCCGTAGTCCGCCGCGACCATCTTCGCGGCCAGTGCGCGGTTGCACAGAAACAGGCCGGTGAGGTTGATGTCGATCACCTGCTGCCAGTCGGCCAGCGGATAGTCGATCAATGTCGCGTTGGGACCGGTGATGCCGGCGCTGCAGACGAGGATGTCGACGCGGCCGAAGGCTTTCATCGTCGCCTCTGTGGCGGCGGCGACCTCGTTCTCGCTGGCGACATCGAGCGCGATGCCGTGATGTTCCTCGCCGAGCGCCTGGCGCGCTGTTTCAAGTGCGTTGCGATCGCGGTCCCACAGGCACACGCGCGCGCCCGAGTCGGCCAGCCGCGTGGCGATGGCCTGGCCGATGCCGGCGCCACCGCCGGTAACCACGGCCGTGCGTCCTTTCAGGTCGAGCTGGTTCATCTTCCCCTCTGTGCAGTCGGTCTTCGCGCCGCGCGAAGCAAGCGAGACTATAGCGCCGCGCGACTGGGCGGCCTGAAAATTGGTCAGACCACTTGACCACGCGGCTTGACCCCCGCAAAACACACGGGTTACAGTGGCCGCGCGTTGCGGAGCGATCGCCTGCGCAGCGCTGCGGAGTAAAAGGGACGCCCGCCGCAGCCGAATGGTCGCAGCGGTACGGCACAGGAGACAACCTCGCATGGCGGATTCACGTGGCCCCGCGCGCAAGCGACGGCGCAGTCAGGATTGGTTCGGGCGCGATGGCAAGATGGGCTTCATCTACCGCTCGTGGGTGAAGAACCGCGGCGTTCCGCACGACCAGTTCGACGGCCGGCCGGTGATCGGCATCTGCAACACCTACTCCGAACTGACGCCGTGCAATTCGCATTTCCGCGTACTCGCGGACCAGGTGCGGCAGGGCGTGCTCGAGGCGGGCGGCTTCCCGCTCGAGTTCCCGGTGATGTCGCTCGGCGAAACGCTGCTGCGGCCCACCGCGATGCTGTACCGGAATTTGGCCAGCATGGATGTCGAGGAAAGCATCCGCGCCAATCCGCTCGACGGCGTGGTGCTGCTGATGGGCTGCGACAAGACCACGCCGGCGCTGCTGATGGGGGCGGCCAGCGTCGATCTGCCGACCATTGGCGTGTCTGGCGGGCCGATGCTGTCGGGCTGGTACAAGGGCGAGCGCATCGGTTCGGGGACCAATACCTGGTCGCTGAGCGAAGACCTGCGCGCGGGCCGAATCACGCGTGAGGAGTTTCACGAGGCCGAGAGCTGCATGCACCGCAGCCACGGCCACTGCATGACGATGGGCACCGCCTCGACGATGGCCAGCATGGTCGAGGCGCTCGGCATCGGCCTGCCGGGAAACGCGGCGTTTCCGGCAGTCGACGCGCGCCGCAACCTGATCGCCCGCGACGCCGGACGGCGCATCGTCGAACTGGTGGTCAAGGACGTGCGGATGTCGAAGATCCTCACCCGCGCGGCGTTCGAAAACGCCATCCGCGTTAACGCCGCGATCGGCGGCTCGACCAACGCGGTGATCCACCTGATCGCGATCGCGCGCCGCCTCGGGGTGAAGCTGTCGCTGGAGGACTGGGACGAACTCGGCCGCGGCGTGCATACGCTCGTGAACCTGATGCCCAACGGCAAGTACCTGATGGAGGACTTCTGCTACGCGGGCGGGCTGCCGGTGGTGCTCCGCGAATTGGGCGAGGCGGGCCTGCTGAAGCGAAACGCGCTGACGGCCAACGGGCAGACGATCTGGCAGAACAATCGGAAGGCCGAGAATCACAATCCCGACGTCATCATGCCGATGGCGCGTCCGTTCAAGAAGGACACCGGCATCGCCGTGCTGCGCGGCAATCTTTGTCCGGACGGCGCGATCATCAAGCCGTCGGCCGCGACGCCGAAGCTGATGAAGCACAAGGGGCGCGCGGTCGTGTTCGAGGACATCGACGAGTTTCACGCCCGCATCGACGATCCGCGCCTGCGCATCGACGAAGACTCAGTGATGGTGCTGAAGAACTGCGGGCCGAAGGGCTATCCGGGCATGGCCGAGGTCGGCAACATGCCGCTGCCGCCGCGGCTGCTGAAGAAAGGCATCACCGACCTGGTGCGCATCTCTGACGCGCGCATGAGCGGCACTGCCTACGGCACGGTGGTGCTGCACGTGGCGCCGGAAGCCGCCGCCGGCGGACCGCTGGCGCTGGTGAGAAACGGCGACCTGATCGAACTCGACGTGGCCAAGCGCCGCCTGCAACTGCATGTCAGCGACGACGAGCTGGCACGCCGCCGCGCGGCGTGGAAGGCGCCGAAGCCGGCCATGACGCGTGGCTATACGCGGCTGTACGTCGATCATGTGAACCAGGCCAACGAGGGCGCCGACCTCGATTTCCTGGTTGGCGGCAGCGGCTCGGCCGTGCCGCGGGATAACCACTGACGGCTCCGGCGGCTTTCCGCTTTCACCGATGACAGACCACCGATGAAAGTCCTGGTCACCGACTACGATTTTCCCGATCTCGAACTCG
Organism: Burkholderiaceae bacterium; assembly: GCA_041565015.1. Classification (GTDB taxonomy): domain Bacteria; phylum Pseudomonadota; class Gammaproteobacteria; order Burkholderiales; family Burkholderiaceae_F; genus JADJWR01. The sequence continues at coordinate 4,692 of JBFGOX010000054.1, read as the reverse complement.
AGCGCGGGATCTTCGACTCGGCCGGGATCAGGGCCGTGATCGCGCAATGCCGAACCGAGCAGGCGGTGATCGAGGCGGCGGCCGGCTGCTCGGCGCTGCTCGTGCAGTACGCGCCGATCACCGAGCGGGTGCTGGCGGCGCTGCCGCAGGTCGGGCTGGTCAGCCGCTTTGGCGCCGGGTACGACACCGTCGATCCGGCCGCCTGCGCGCGGCAAGGCGTTTGGCTGGCGAATTCGCCTGATTACGGTGTCGGTGAAGTCGCCACCCACGCGCTGGGAATGGCGCTGGCGCTGCTGCGCCATCTGCCTTTCTATGATCGAGACGTGAAGACGGGTAACTGGCACTACCTGTCGGCAGGAAAGATCCGCCGGGCCTCGGGGCTGACGGTGGGCATCCTCGGTCTGGGCCGCATCGGCAAGCGCTTCGCGCACCTGGCGCGCAATTGTTTCGGCCGGGTCATCGCCTGCGATCCGTACATCATTGACGGCGATTTTCCGGCCTATGTCGAGCGGGTGACGCTGGCGCAGCTGTTCGAGACTGCCGACGTGATCTCGCTGCACGTGCCGCTGACCGATGAGACGCGCGGCATGGTCGATGGGCCGTTGCTGGCACTGGTGCGGCCGGGAACGATCCTGGTCAATACGGCGCGCGGTGCGGTGGTCGATATCGACGCGCTGCTGGCGGCGCTGGACAGCGGCCGCGTCGCGTCTGCGGGGCTCGATGTGTTGCCGACCGAGCCGCTGTCGTTCGACCATCCGCTGGCGCGGCATCCGCGGGTACTGTTGTCGCCGCACGCTGCGTTTTACTCGATCGATGCCGAGGTCGAGTTGCGGCGCAAGGCGGCGCTGAACGTGGTGCAGTGGGCGAAAAGCGGCCGGCCGGCGTATTGTGTGGTTCAGGGGACAAAAAAACCGGTGGCGGCATGACGGCGTCGGCAGGGTTGCCGATCGGGCGTTGTGGCGTCAGGCGAGGAGACGAGTCAAGATGGCGGGAGTCGTAATCCGCAACGTCGAAAAACGCTTTGGGTCGACGCAGGTGATCCATGGCGTCAACATCCAGATCGACGACGGCGAATTCGCCGTGCTGGTCGGCCCGAGCGGCTGCGGCAAGACCACGCTGCTGCGGATGATCGCCGGGCTGGAGGAAATCTCCAGCGGCGAGATCGAGATCGGCGGCCGCGTCGTGAACAAGGTACAGCCGAAAGAGCGCGACATCGCGATGGTGTTCCAGAACTACGCGCTGTATCCGCACATGACGGTGCGCGACAACATGGCCTTCAGTTTGATGCTGGCCAAGACCGAGAAGGCGAAGATCGAATCGCGCGTCGCCCAGGCCGCCGACATCCTCGGCCTGAAAGACCTGCTTGACCGCTACCCGCGCCAGCTTTCCGGTGGCCAGCGCCAGCGCGTGGCAATGGGCCGGGCGATCGTGCGCAATCCGCAGGTGTTCCTGTTCGACGAGCCGCTGTCGAACCTGGATGCCAAGCTGCGCGTGGCCATGCGCACCGAGATCAAGGAACTGCACCAGCGGCTGAAGACCACCTCGGTGTACGTCACGCACGACCAGATCGAGGCGATGACGATGGCCGACAAGATCGTCGTGATGAAGGACGGCGTGGTCGAGCAGACCGGCACGCCGCTCGATCTTTACGACACGCCAGCGAACGTGTTCGTGGCCGGCTTCATTGGATCGCCGGCCATGAATTTCGTCGCTGGCGAGGTGCGGCGCGCCAATGGTGCGGCCGAGGTCAATCTTGGCGAAGGGATCGCCGTTGCGCTGCCGGAAGGCGCGCCGGCAAAGGACGGGCAGAAGGTGCTGTTCGGCACGCGTCCCGAGCATCTGAGCCTTGGCGATTCGGGGCTGCCGGCGGAGGTGATCGTCGTCGAGCCGACCGGCGCCGATACGCAGCTGTACTGCGAAGTCGGCGGCAAGGACATCGTCGTCGTGCTGCGCGACCGGACCAGCTGCCGCCCCGGTGATCGCATTCATCTCGTACCTGACAAAGCGAAATCGCACGTTTTCGATGCCGCGAGCGGTCAGCGGATCGCAGCATAGTGTTTGACCGATACCCTCAACCCGCAAAGGAGGCACCATGAGTCAATACAAACGCCGGGAATTCATCAAGACCACCGCCACTGTGGCGGCAGGCGCCGCGACCGGGGCATTGTTTGCGCCGGCGGTTCATGCGCAGGCATGGTCGAACCAGCCGGAGAAGGGCGCCAAGTTGCGCGTGCTGCGCTGGAAACGCTTCGTCGCCGGCGATGAAGACGCCTATATGGCCAACGTGAAGAAGTTCAGCGACAAGTACGGCATCGAAGTACGCGTCGACCACGAAGGCTGGGAAGACGTGCGGCCGAAGGCTGCGGTATCGGCCAACACCGGCGCCGGCCCGGACATCATCCTGTCCACTCACGACGACGCCAACCTGTATCCGGAGAAACTGGTCGACGTCACCGATCTGGCCAACTATCTCGGCCGCAAGTACGGCGGCTGGTACCCGGTATGCGAGGCCTATCTGCGGCCCAACGGGAAGAACTGGATCGGCATCCCGCTCGGCTGCGCCGGCAACGCGCTCGTCTATCGCGAAAGCCAGATGAAGGCAGCCGGCTTCACGAGCTTTCCGAAGGACACGGCGGGATTCCTGAAGCTGATGCAGGCGCTGAAGGAAAAAGGCACACCCGGCGGCTTCGCGCTCGGCAACGCCACCGGCGACGGCAACGTCTGGACGCACTGGCTGCTTTGGTCGCACGGCGGCCAGCTGGTCGACAAGGACAACAAGGTCGTCATCAACAGCCCGCAGACCATCAAGGCGCTCGAGTACGCCAAGGCGCTTTATGACACCTTCGTGCCGGGCACGCTGTCGTGGCTCGATCCGAACAACAACAAGGCCTTCCTCGACAGCCAGTGCAGCGTCACCGCCAACGGCATCTCGATCTACTACGCGGCCAAGACCTCGAAGGACCCGAAGATCCAGGAGATGGTGGCCGACATCAATCACGCCAACATGCCGATCGGTCCGGTCGGCGTGCCGACCGAACTGAATCTGTTCTTCAACCAGATGATCTTCAAGCACAGCAAGTATCCGAAGGCGGCGAAGGAGTTCCTGCGCTTCATGATGGAAGAAGAGCAGTACGGCGAGTGGATGAAAGCGGCGATCGGTTACGTGACGCAGCCGCTGGTTGCCTACGAGAAGAACCCGATCTGGACCGTCGATCCGAAGCACACGCCGTATCGCGACGCCATGAAGATCATGCGGCCGATCGGCTACGCCGGGAAGCTGGGCTACGCGTCGGCAGGCGCGGCGGCCGACTTCATCGTCGTCAACATGGTGGCGGAAGCGGCCTCAGGGTCGAAGACACCGCAGGAGGCGGCCGAGCGGGCGCAAAAACGCGCCGAGCGCTACTACAAAGTGTGAATTCGGACACGTCGTGCCGGCTTAACTTGGCCCGGATCGAGCGGACTTGCGCCGCTCGACCGGGCAGTCTTGCTGAGCCACCGGAGCGGCTCCTGCAATGAGTGCCCTGCTGCAACGAATCCAGAACAACCGCAACACGCTCGGCGTGTTCTTCATGCTGCCCGCCGCGGTCGTGCTGCTCTTGTTCCTGACCTATCCGCTCGGCCTTGGTGTCTGGCTTGGCTTCACGGACACCAAGGTTGGCCGCGGCGGCGAGTGGATCGGCCTGGAGAACTACGTCTACCTGTGGGGCGATTCGGTCACGCGGCTGTCGGTGTTCAACACCTTCTTCTACACGATCGTCGCCAGCGTCTTCAAGTTCATTCTCGGGCTGTGGTTGGCGCTGCTGCTGAACAAGCATCTGCCTTTCAAGTCCTTCATCCGCGCCATCGTGCTGCTGCCGTGGATCGTGCCGACGGCGCTCTCCGCGATCGCCTTCTGGTGGATCTACGACGCGCAGTTCTCGATCATCAGCTGGAGTCTCGAGCGGCTCGGCCTGATCGACGAATACATCAACTTTCTCGGCGATCCGTGGATGGCAAGACTTTCGACGATCGCCGCCAATATTTGGCGCGGCATTCCGTTCGTCGCCATCTGCCTGCTGGCCGGCCTGCAGACCATCTCGCCGTCGTTCTACGAGGCGGCGAGCATTGACGGTGCCACGCCGTGGCAGCAGTTCCGCTTCGTTACGCTGCCGCTGCTCACGCCGATCATCGCCGTGGTGATGACCTTCTCGGTGCTGTTCACCTTCACCGATTTCCAGTTGATCTACGTGCTCACGCGCGGTGGCCCGCTGAACGCCACCCACCTGATGGCCACGCTCAGTTTCCAGCGCGCGATTCCCGGCGGTGCGCTCGGTGAGGGCGCGGCGCTGGCGGTAGCGATGGTGCCGTTCCTGCTGGCGGCGATTCTGTTCAGCTATTTCGGCCTGCAGCGGCGCGGATGGCAGCAGGGCGGAGGCGACAAATGAGCGCGAACATGGGCGTCAAGACGAGCGCCAAGAGCGGCGACCAGGCCGATACCGTCGACTCGCAGGGCATGCACTACTTGGTGTCACTGCCGCGCCGCGTAGTGACCATCTATGTGCCGCTCGCGGTGTTCATGTTCGTGCTGCTGTTTCCCTTCTACTGGATGGTGATCACCACCTTCAAGCCCAACGAGGAACTGCTGTCGCGCGAGGGCAATCCGTTCTGGGTCATCAACCCGACGCTGGCTCACATCAACAAGCTGCTGTTCGA
>JBFGOX010000053.1:0-10295 GCA_041565015.1 Burkholderiaceae bacterium | reverse complement strand
GCCACATGGTCGCTTCGGGACTTGGTCTCACGGTGCTGCCGAAGACCTCGATACCGGAGAAGGCGCCGCGCGATTCGCTGATCGCCTACCTGCCTTTCAAGAAGCCGGTGCCCGAGCGGCGGGTCGTGTTGGCCTGGCGCAAGAGTTTCACGCGCGTGCCGGCGATCGAGGCACTGCGGCAGGCGATCCTGAAGTGCACGCTGCATGGGGCCAGCAAACTGGATTCGCCGGCCGAATCATTGTGAACGGCTATCACGGCGTTGAGGATTTGTGATTGGTCCGGGCACGGGCCGATCGATAAACTGTTGAGGTTATGTAACGGGAGAAGACGCATGGCCAAGAAAAAATCCGTAGCGAAGTCAGCCGTGGCTGCGCCGCCGATCGACATCGGTATCGACGCCAAGGAGCGCGAAAAGGTCGCCGATTCGCTGTCGCGGCTGCTTGCCGACACCTACACCTTGTACCTGAAGACGCACAACTTCCACTGGAACGTCGAAGGGCCGATGTTCAACACGCTGCACCTGATGTTCATGGAGCAGTACACGGAACTCTGGCAGGCACTCGACGAGATCGCGGAACGCATTCGTGCGCTCGGCTATCCGGCGCCGGGCAGCTACAAGGCTTTCGCCAAGCTGACTTCGATCGACGACAGTGATGGCGTGCCGGAAGCAATGGCGATGGTGCGCGATCTGGTCAAAGGCCACGAGGCCGTCGCCCGCACCGCTCGCTCGGCATTCGGCCCGGTCGAGAAAGCATCGGATGAATCCACCGCGGACCTGCTGACCCAGCGCCTGCAGGTGCATGAAAAGACGGCGTGGATGTTGCGCAGCCTACTGAAGTAGGCATGCGCAACATGCCGTCCACGCCGTCTTTCGGCGAAGGCTAACTTCGGCGAAGCCGAAGTTGTGCGGCGTGCGCAGCACGCTGCGGCCGGAGCCAAGAAAACGGCCTGGATGCTCCGGAGCCTGCTGAAGTAGGCTCAGGCGCGTGTGTATGCAGGCTGCTTTTCGGCGCCGGCTGACTTCGGCGAAGCGATCGCCAAGGCGCGCCCAGCACGTGTCGGCCGGTGCCAAGAGTCCGCATGGATGCCGAACAACCTACTGCAGAAGGTTTCCAGGCAAGCGGAAGCATAGGAGCGCCGGCGGCCGCGCCGCGACGGCTGCGGCGAGACGGTTCGAAGTGGACAGGCGCCCGCGGGTGGCCGCGGCGCAGACGCTAGCTGACGTCGATCCGCCGCGTCGTCGACGGATCGAACCAGTGAACAGCGCCGGCATCGAAGCCAAGCGAGATTCGCTCGCCGGCACCCGGCGTCACCGCGTCGGCGCTGCGCAGCACCAGCGATTGGGAGTCGAGCATGCAATGGATCAGGTGATCGGCGCCAAGCGCCTCGGCCATTTCGACGCCGACCTGCATCTGGTTGCCGCCGGCACGCAACTGCTCGGGGCGCACGCCAAGCACGACCTCCCGCCCCGCCAATGAAGTGGCCGGTTTCGGCAACCGGATCGATCCGCCCGCGGTCTGCAACTCGTTCCCGTCGGCGGTCAGCCGACCGGCGATCAGGTTCATCGGCGGCGAGCCGATGAAACCGGCGACGAAGGTCGTTTCCGGATCGTCGTAGATGCGCCGCGGCGTGCCGATCTGCTCGGCGCGGCCCGCGTTCATGACCAGGATGCGCTGGCCGAGCGTCATCGCCTCGACCTGGTCATGCGTCACGTACAGCGACGTGACGCCGAGCCGCCGGTGCAGCTTCTGCAGTTCGAGCCGCATCTGCACGCGCAGCTTGGCATCGAGATTCGATAGCGGTTCGTCGAACAGGAAGACCTGCGGGTGGCGCACGATCGCGCGTCCCATCGCCACGCGCTGGCGCTGGCCACCCGACAGCTGGCGGGGCTTGCGTTCGAGCAGTGCGTCGAGTTCGAGGATCTTCGCCGCCTCCCGCACCCGGTTGTCGATCTCGGCGCGCGGCATGCCGCGGATCTTCAGTCCGTAGGCCATGTTGTCGTACACGCGCATGTGCGGATACAGCGCGTAGTTCTGGAACACCATCGCGATGTCGCGATCCTTCGGCTCCAGGTCGTTGACGACGCGGCCGGCAATCGAGATTTCGCCGCCGGTGATCTCCTCGAGCCCGGCGACCATCCGCAGCAGCGTGCTCTTGCCGCAGCCGCTGGGGCCGACGATGACCACGAATTCGCCCTTGTCGATGTCCATCGACACGCCATGAACGACGGCCAGTTTGCCGAAGCTCTTCTTGACGTCGCGCAGTTCGAGGGTCGCCATGGTCCAGTGGTGCGTGAGCGGTGATTCGTATGCGGTGCCGGGGCGCCGCGCTTCTATTTCTCTGTTTCGACGAGGCCCTTGACGAACCACCGCTGCATCACCAGCACGACGAAGGCGGGCGGGACCATGGCCAGGATCGCGGTGGCCATGATGACGTTCCACTCGTTGGCGGCGTCGCCGCCGGAGAACATTCGCTTGATGCCCATCACGATCGGGTACATGTTCTCCTCGGTCGTCACCAGCAGCGGCCACAGGTACTGGTTCCAGCCGTAGATGAACTGAATCACGAACAATGCCGCCACGCTGGTCTTCGACAGCGGCACCAGCACATCGCGGAAGAACCGCATCGGCCCGGCGCCGTCGATGCGCGCGGCCTCGACCAGTTCGTCGGGCACCGTCAGGAAGAACTGGCGAAACAGGAAGGTGGCGGTGGCCGAGGCGATCAGCGGCACCGTCAGCCCGGCGTAGGTGTTGATCATCGCCAGGTCGGAGACGACCTGGTAGGTCGGGTAGATGCGTACCTCGACCGGCAACATCAGCGTGATGAACACCAGCCAGAAGCAAAGGTCGCGGCCGGGAAAGCGGAAGTAGACGAAAGCAAACGCCGACAGCAGCGAAATGGCGATCTTGCCGATCGAGATCACCATCGCGGTCACGAAGCTGATCCACAGCATCCGCCCGACCGGCGGCACCTTGCCGCCGTAGCTGGTCTCGCCACCGAACAGCGCGACCTTGTACGTCTCGAGCATGTGACCGCCAGGGGTCATCTGCATCGGCACGTTCTGCACGATCTGCTCGGAGGTCTGCGTCGAGGCGATGAATGTGACGTAGACGGGAAAGGCGACCACCATCACGCCCAGGATCAGCACCAGGTGCGACAGGACGGTCAGGGCGGGGCGTCGTTCGACCATATTCGCCTCGGTCTCAGTACTGGACCCGTCGTTCGACGAACTTGAACTGCACGACCGTCAGCGAGATCACGATCGCCATCAGCACTACCGATTGCGCCGCCGAGCCGCCGAGGTCGAGCGCCTTGAAGCCGTCGTAATAGAGCTTGTAGACGAGGATCGCCGTTTCCTTGCCTGGCCCGCCGTGAGTGGCGGCGTCAACGATCGCGAAGGTATCGAAGAACGCGAAGACGATGTTGATCACCAGCAGGAAGAACGTGGTCGGCGACAGCATTGGGAAGACGATGGTCCAGAAGCGGCGCCACGGCGTGGCGCCGTCGATGGCGGCCGCTTCGATCAGCGATTTCGGGATCGACTGCAGCCCGGCGAGGAAGAAAAGGAAGTTGTACGAGATCTGCTTCCACACCGCGGCCATGACGATCAGGGCCATTGCATGGTTGCCGTTGAGCAGATGGTTCCACTCGAAGCCGACGCTGTTCAGCGCATAGCTGACGATGCCCACCGACGGCGCGAACATGAACAGCCACAGCACGCCGGCGACCGCCGGCGCCACCGCGTACGGCCAGATCAGCAGCGTCTTGTAGACCATCGCGCCCTTGACGACGCGGTCGGCCATCACCGCCAGCAGAAGTGCGATCGACAGCCCGAAGAACGCCACCAGCACCGAGAAGATCGCGGTGGTCCGGAACGACGCGATATAGGTCTCGTCATTCCACAGCCGTTCGAAGTTCTCCCACCCGACGAACTCGACCGAGGTTCCGAACGGATCCTGCTGCAGCACGCTCTGGTACAGCGCCTGGCCCGCCGGCCAGAAGAAGAACACCAGGATGACGACCATCTGCGGCGCAATCAGCACCCAGGGCAGCCACCAGTTGCGGAAGCGGACGCGTTTTTCGACGGCCAAGGCAAGGCCTTTTTGCGGTCAACGGCGGGCGGGGGCACAGCAGCCGCTGTGCCGGACCCGCCGCAATGGCAACACGGCGCTAGACAGCCGCGCGTTGATCAGCGCTTGTTCGCCTTTTCAAAGCGCTCCAGTTGCTCGTTGCCGCGCCGGACGATGGCGTCGAGGCCTTCCTGGGCGCTCTTCTTGCCGGCCCAGACGTTCTCCATCTCCTCGTCGATGATCGTGCGGATCTGCGGGTAGTTGCCCAGCCGCAGCCCGCGCGACTTGTCGGTCGTCTTGCGGATCATCTGCGTGACCGAGACGTCGGTGCCGGGATTCTGCTTGTAAAAGCCGCTCTTCTCGGTCAGTTCGAACGAGGCAATCGTCACCGGCAGGTAGCCGGTGCGCTGGTGGCTGGCGGCTGCGACATCCGGTTTGGACAGGTGGGCGAAGAACTGCGCCACGCCCTTGTACTCGTCCGGCTTCTTGCCCGACATCACCCACAGGCTGGCGCCGCCGATCACGGTGTTTTGCGGCGCGCCGGGCACGTCGGGGTAGTAGGGCAGGGTCGAGATGCCGGAGGCGAACTTGGCGTTGCGCTTGACGTTGCCGTACAGCGCCGAGCTGCCGGTGACCATGGCGCATTCGCCGGACACGAAGGTCGAGTCCGCGGCATTGCCGCGGCCTTTGTAGATGAACAGGCCCTGCTTGGCCATGTTGGCCAGGTTCTCGATGTGGCGAACGTGCAGCGGCGAATTGACTACCAGTCGCGCGTCGAGCCCGTCGAAACCATTGTTCTTGGTCGCCAGCAGCGTGTTGTGCCAGAGCGAGAAGTTCTCGAACTGCGTCCAGCCGACCCAGGCGGTCGAAAAGGGGCACTTGTGACCGCTGGCCTTCAGTTTGCCCGCGGCCAGCGCCACTTCCGGCCACGTCTTGGGCGGATTCTCCGGGTCGATGCCGGCGGCCTTGAAGGCGTCCTTGTTGTAGTGCAGGACCGCGGTCGAACTGTTGAACGGGAAGCTCAGCATCTGGCCGTTCGGCGCGGTGTAGTAGCCAGCGACCGCCGGCACGTAGACCTTCGGGTCGAACTTCAGGCCCGCGTCGGCCATCACCTTGCCGACCGGCACAATCGCGCCCTTGCTGGCCATCATCGTCGCCGTGCCCACCTCGAATACCTGCAGGATGTGCGGCGCGTTGCCGGCGCGGAAGGCAGCGATCGCGGCGGTCATCGACTCGTCGTAGCTGCCCTTGTACGTGGGCATGACCTTGAAGTCCTTCTGGCTCGAGTTGAAGTCCTTGGCCAGGTCGTTGACCCACTCGCCGAGCGCGCCGCCCATCGAATGCCACCACTGGATCTCGGTCTGGGCCTGTGCGGCGGGCACCGCGACAACCGACAGCGCCGCGGCCAGCGCCGCAGGCAGTACTTTTCGTAGCATCAGGATCTCCTCGTAAAGGGCCGAGATTGTTCTGCTTGGCCGTGCTTAGATTGATACGATACTTCGGCCGGGACGGAATCGTAGAACAGTTTGCGCCCCCGCGGCCCTTGTTTCCTGCCGTATATCAATGCTCGACCGTCTATCCCTGTACGCGCGGCTGATCCGCTTCGACAAGCCGGTCGGCACGCTGCTGCTGCTGTGGCCGACGCTCACGGCCCTGTGGATTGCCTCCGACGGTCAACCGAGCCTGCTGCATCTGGCGATTTTCTGCCTGGGCACGGTGCTGATGCGCTCGGCCGGCTGCGCGGTCAATGACGTTTTCGACCGTGACTTCGACGGCCACGTGAAGCGCACTGCCGACCGGGTCGTGGCGACCGGCCGCGTCTCGCCGGCGGAGGCGTGGGCGATCGGGCTGGCGCTGATCGGCGCCTCGGCGCTGCTGCTGATCCCGTTGAACATGCTGACTTTCGTGCTGGCGGCATTCGGTGCCATCGTTGCGCTCAGCTATCCGCTGTTCAAGCGGTTCTTTCCGCTGCCGCAGGCCTGGCTGGCGATCGCCTTTTCCTTTGGCATTCCCATGGCCTTCGCGGCGGCGCGCGGCGATGTGCCGGTCACGGGCTGGTGGTTGTTCGCGGCGAACCTGTTCTGGGTCCTCGCGTACGACACCGAGTACGCGATGGTCGACCGCGACGACGACCTGCGTATCGGCCTGCGTTCCTCGGCGATTCTGTTTGGCCGCGCCGACGTCGCCGCCGTCATGGGCTGCTACGGACTTTCCCTTTCGCTGCTTGCCGCGATCGGGGCGATGCTGCGTTTCGGCTGGCCGTTTTACGTCGGCTGGGCGGCCGCGCTCGTGATCGTCGGCTATCACTTCACGCTGATCCGCAACCGGCGGCGCGACGACTGCTTCCGCGCTTTCCGGCATAACCAGTGGCTGGGGCTCGCGATCTTCGCCGGCGTGGCGGCGCATTACGCGCTGGCCTGAGCGGCAAGCGCCTCGATCACTGGCGGCCGAACTCGTCGCCGAGTTCGCCGGCGCGCCGGTTCGCCGCGTGCACGGCTTCGACGATCCTGGCACCGACCGCGTTCGATTCCAGCCAGGCCAGCGCTGCGGCGGTTGTGCCGCCCTTGGACGTGACTCGTTCGCGCAGCGTCGTCAAGGGCTCGGAGGACTCCTCGGCAAGGTGCGCCGCGCCGACGAACGTTTGCACCGCCAGCGCACGGGCGTCCTCGGCCTTCAGGCCCAGTTCGGCGCCCGCGCGGGCCAGCGCTTCGAGGAAATAGAAGACGTAGGCCGGACCGCTGCCTGAAACGGCGGTCACCGCATCCAGTTGCGCTTCGTCGTCAAACCAGATCACCTTGCCGGCCGCCTCCAGGATCGTCGCCGCCTGATTGCGCTGCATCGGGGTGACCTCGGCGGTCGCAGCCATGCCCGTGATGCCGCGGCCGATCAGCGCCGGGGTGTTTGGCATCGTGCGGACGATCGGCGAGCGGCCGAGCCAGCGGGCGATGTCGGGCGAGCGCGTGCCGGCGGCGATCGAGACGATCAAGGGTCGACCGAGGTGCGGCCGCGCCGCCTCGCAGGCCACGCGCATCTGCTGCGGCTTGACCGCGAGCACGACAACGTCGGCCGCCTGCAGTGACGCATCGGGCGTCGTGACGGCCGCAAGACCGAACTGCGCCTGCAGCTGTCGGCACCGGTCGGCGTCAACTTCGATCACGCTCAGATCGGCCGCGGCGTGGCCGGCGCGCAGCAGGCCGCCGATCAGCGCAGAGGCCATGTTGCCGCCGCCGATGAATACGATTTTCATCTGTTCCGTTCTCCGAAAAGGGCCGTACCCACGCGAACCATCGTTGCGCCTTCGGCGATGGCGGCCTCCAGATCGGCCGTCATGCCCATCGACAGCGTGTCCCAGTCGGCAAGGCCGGCCGCGCGCTGCCTGTCGAACAGCTCGCGCAGCGCGGCCAGCGGCTTTCGTTGCCGGGCCGGATCGTCGGTCGGCTCCGGAATGGCCATCAGTCCGCGCAATCGCAGCCGGGGCAGTGCGGCCACTGCCTGCGCCATTGCCGACAGTTCGGCCGGTTCGACGCCGCTCTTGCTCCTTTCGCCGCTGATATTCACCTGCAGCAGCACGTTCAGCGGCGGCAGGTTCGCCGGTCGCTGCGCGGAAAGCCGCTGCGCGATCTTGAGGCGGTCGACCGACTGGACCCAATCGAAATGGCCGGCGATCGGCCGCGTCTTGTTGCTCTGGATCGGGCCGATGAAGTGCCAGGTCAGCGACTCGTCGGTCAGGGCGCTCACCGCCTTGATCTTGTCCAGTGCCTCCTGCGCGTAACTCTCGCCGAAGTGCCGCTGGCCCGCGGCTGCCAGCGCGGCGACGTCTGCGGCCGGAAAGGTCTTGCTGACCGCCACCAGCGTAATCGCGGCTGCCGGCCGACCCGCGCGCGACGCAGCCACACTAATCCGTTCGGCCAGCGTCGTTAGGTTGGCTTGCAAGTGTTTGTCCGAACTCGACATAATCGGTCGGCTTCGGGCGGCTGCCGCGCAAGATCCTTCTAAATCAAGGGTTTTCAGCGAAGCGGGCGCCCGCTGATCGTTGTCGAAAGTTTCACTGCTTGACTGCCGGACGCCGCGCCCATGGACATCTCAGAACTGCTCGCATTTTCCGTCAAGAACAAGGCGTCCGACCTGCACCTGTCGTCCGGTTTGCCGCCGATGATCCGCGTGCATGGCGACGTGCGGCGAATCAACCTGCCGCCGCTCGAGCACAAGGACGTGCACGCGATGATCTACGACATCATGAACGATCAGCAGCGTAAGCACTACGACGAGACGTTCGACGTCGACTTCTCGTTCGACCTGCCCGGGCTGGCGCGTTTCCGCGTCAACGCGTTCATGCAGGATCGTGGTTCGGCGGCCGTACTGCGGACGATTCCGTCGCGCGTGCTGTCGCTGGAGGAACTGAACGCGCCCAAGGTCTTCGCCGACTTCGCGATGAAGCCGCGCGGCCTGGTGCTGGTGACGGGGCCGACCGGCTCCGGCAAGTCGACGACGCTGGCGGCGATGCTCGACAACGTGAACAACAATGTGTACGGCCACGTCCTGACGATCGAGGATCCGATCGAGTTCGTGCACGAACCGCGCAAGTGCGTCATCAACCAGCGCGAGGTCGGTCCGCACACGCTGAGCTTCGCCAACGCGCTGCGCGCCTCGCTGCGCGAGGATCCGGACGTGATCCTGGTCGGCGAGCTGCGCGACCTCGAAACGATCCGCCTTGCCTTGACGGGGGCCGAGACGGGCCACCTGGTGCTCGGCACGCTGCATACTTCGTCGGCCGCGAAGACGATCGACCGCATGGTCGATGTCTTCCCGGCGGCGGAAAAGGAGATGGTGCGGGCGATGCTGTCGGAATCGCTGGTGGCGGTGATCTCGCAGTCACTGCTGAAGCTGAAGGACGGATCCGGCCGTGTCGCCGCGCACGAGATCATGGTCGGCACGCCGGCCATCCGCAACCTGATCCGCGAGAACAAGATCGCGCAGATGTACTCGATGATCCAGACGGGCGCGCAGTTCGGCATGCAGACGCTCGATCAGTGCCTGCTCGACCTGGTGCGCCGGAACGTGATCTCGCATGCCGAGGCGCGTACCTACGCCAAAATCCCGGATAGCTTCGTCGGCTGACGCCTGGAGGACTCGATGGATCGCGATCAAGCCACCCGCTTCATCCACGACCTGCTGAAGCTGCTGCTGAACAAGAAGGGGTCGGATCTTTTCCTGACCGCCGAGTTTCCGCCGGCGTTCAAGATCGACGGCCGCGTGCTGCCGGTGTCGAACCAGCCGTTGACCTCCCAGCACACGTCCGAGTTGGTGCGCGCGATCATGAACGACCGGCAGGCCGCCGAGTTCGAATCCACGCGCGAATGCAACTTCGCGATCAGCCCGACCGGCATCGGCCGCTTCCGTGTCTCCGCCTTCGTGCAGCAGGGCAAGGTCGGTATCGTCTTTCGCGTGATCGCCGACAAGATTCCGACTTCCGAGGAGCTGAACCTGCCGACGATCATCAACGATCTGGCGATGGCCAAGCGCGGCATCGTCATGATGGTCGGCGCGACCGGCTGCGGCAAATCGACGACGCTGGCGGCGATGGTCGGTTATCGCAACGAGAACAGCCAGGGCCACATCATCACGATCGAGGACCCGGTCGAGTACGTTCACCCGCACAGGAACTGCATCGTCACGCATCGCGAAATCGGTGTGGACTGCGACAACTGGCAGGTGGCGCTGAAGAACACGCTGCGCCAGGCCCCCGACGTGATCCTGATCGGCGAGGTACGCGAGCGCGAGACGATGGAGCACGCGATCGCGTTCGCCGAGACCGGCCACCTGGTGATGTGCACGCTGCATGCGAACTCGACCAACCAGGCGCTCGATCGCGTCATCAACTTCTTTCCGGAAGAAAGGCGGCAGCAGTTGCTGATGGAGTTGTCGCTGAACCTGAGGGCGATGGTTTCGCAGCGCCTGCTGCCGTACAAGGACCGCAAGGGCCGGATCCCGGCGGTCGAGATCCTGCTGAACACGCCGCTGGTGCAGGAGCTGATCTTCAAGGGTGATGTCCCTGAGATCCGCGAGGTGATGAAGCGCAGCCGCGAGCAGGGCATGCAGACCTTCGATCAGGCGCTGTTCGATCTGCACGAGGCCGAGCTGATCACCTACGAGGATGCGTTGCGCAACGCGGATTCGGTCAACGACCTGCGACTGAACATCAAGCTGAACTCGAAGCTCTACGG
>JBFGOX010000052.1:0-10298 GCA_041565015.1 Burkholderiaceae bacterium | reverse complement strand
GGAAAATCGCCGACGATCGACGCCATCACGTCGGTCAGCGTGACCAGCCCCTGCACCTCCCCGTATTCGTCGACGATCAGCGCAAATTGCGCGTGCGCCTTGCGGAAAAGCTCCATCAGCTTGGTCGTGGTGACCGATTCCGGCACGTAAAGCGGCGGCCGCAGCATGCGTTCGATCTGCAACGGCTGGCCTTCGAGCGCCGGCTGCAGCAGGTCGCCGACGTGCAGCACGCCGAGCACATGCGCGAGGCCGCCGCGAACAACGACCAGCCGGTGATGCGCAGACGCGGCCAGCTGCTGGCGCACGACCTGCTCGGGTTCGTCCAGGTCGATGGTGTGGATGTCGGCGCGCGGGGTCATGATGGCGCCGATGCGCTGCTGGTCCAGGCGCAGCACATTGGCGACGATCGGCAGTTCGCTGCGGTGAAACACGCCCGCCTCCGCGCCCTGGCGCATCAGGACGGCGATCTCCTCGTCGGTGACCGGCGGCTCCTTGCGCCGCTGCGCGCGCAGCAGGCGCAGCAGCAGGTCACTCGACGCCGACAGCAGCCAGACCGGCGGCCGGGCAATGCGCGCCAGCCATTGCATCGGGCGCGCGATAACGGCAGCGATCAGTTCGGGCCTGTGCAAGGCCAGTCGCTTGGGGACCAGTTCGCCGACGACGACCGACAGGTAGGTGATGCTCACGACGACGACGACCAGCGCCAGGCCGCTCGCATAAGGCGCCAGCAGCGGCCACTGGGCGACCCGTTCGGCCAGCGGCCCCACCAGGGCTGCTTCACCGATGGCGCCACTGAGAATGCCGACGCTGGTGATGCCGACCTGGATCGTCGACAGGAACATCGACGGCGAATCGTGCAGCGCGATCGCAACGCCCGCACCGGGCATGCCGTCATCAGCCAGGCGCTGCAGACGCGCCTTGCGCGACGACACCACGGCAATCTCCGACATCGCGAATACGCCGTTCAGAAGGATCAGCAGGGCGAGCAGCAGAAGTTCCATCGCTCTGGGCGGTCAGCCTGGGCGGCTGCCGACGGTTGTGGAATGCGGGCAGGAACGAGTCAGGCGCCCAGGAGACGCCGAGCCGTCGGTTCAACGTGACAGAACGTACAGCGGAACATCGCGCCCGAGCAAAACACCGACACGGGCGGCCAGCGCCAGCGCCGATTCGCGGTCCGGCAGCGCGCCGAGCACGACCCGGTGCAATTCGCCGTCGCGTTCGATGCGCGGGGCCCGATCGGCCTCGGCCAGCGCCTGCGCTTCAGGCGTCGACAGCATGGCCTGCAGCCGAGCAAGCAGCGCCTTCGCGTTGTCCGGCACCGTGAAGACGCCCAATTGGACGGACCATTGTGGCCGCTGCGTCGTCGGCGCCCCGCCGGCGTCGGCGCCGACGACCGGCGCTGCCGCGGGCGCGGATGCAGCGACGGCAGCCGCGGGCGGCGTCGCCGCGGCGATTTCGCGATGGGTGATCCTTTGCACCTCGACCTCGCCGGTGCCCGCCGATGCGAGCCCCAGCCGCATCGCCGCCGCGTAAGACAGGTCGATCACGCGGCCATCCTTGAACGGCCCGCGGTCGTTCACGCGCACGACGATAGAACTGCCGTTTCGCAGGTGGGTCACCCGCGCATAACTCGGCAACGGCATCGTCGGGTGCGCCGCCGTCATCGCGAACATGTCGTAGATCTCACCGGTCGACGTGCGATTGCCGTGGAATTGTCGGCCATACCAGGAGGCAAGCCCCCGTTGCACGATCGGACGGTCGTCGGTGGCCGGCGTGTAGCTGCGGCCGAGCGCGACGTAGGGGCGGTTCGCGTACGGATGAAACGGCTCGATCCGCGGCACCGCGTCGGGCGTGGCCATGATGTCGGCCGGCACCTGCGCCGGCGGGCCGTCATCCTGGTAGAAGCCGCCGCCCGCCGGCCTTGGCGCCGTGCCGCAGCCGGCCAGCACGATTGCCGTCGCGAACGCACAGATGCCGCGCCAGTTCAGGAACGCTGACCGCTGCGCCTGCCGCCGTCGACAGCGGCTGCCCGGCGGCCGGCCGGTAACGTCACTTCCGCTTCGCGCGAATTCGCTCATCGACGCGTCAACGCGCGCATCACCGGCGAGCGGGCAACCATCATCCTGTTCAGCTCTGCACGAGCTTGCGATGACGGTTGATGCTCATCAGCATGCCGCAGGCGAGCCCGAGAGTGACCAGCGCAGTGCCGCCGTAGCTGATGAACGGCAGCGGCACGCCCACGACGGGCAGCAGGCCACTGACCATACCCATGTTGACGAAGGCATAGGTAAAGATGATCAACGCGATGCTGCCGGCGAGCAGGCGGGAAAAGATCGTCGAGGCGTTTGCTGCGATCAGCAGCGCCCGCGCGACCAGCGCCAGAAACAGCGCCATGAGCACCAGGTTGCCGACCAGTCCGAATTCCTCCGAGAACACCGCGAAGATGAAGTCCGATGTCCGCTCGGGAATGAATTCCAGGTGCGTCTGCGTGCCCTGCATCCAGCCCTTGCCCAAAGCGCCGCCGGAACCGATGGCGATCGATGCCTGCAGCGTGTGGAATCCCTTGCCGAGCGGATCGGTGTTTGGATCGATCAGCGTCAGCACCCGCTCGCGCTGATAGTCATGCATCATCGTCCAGGCCACCGGCAGCATCGCCACGCCGGCGATACCGATCGCCGCCAGCCATTTCCACGGCAGCCCGGCGAAGAACAGTACATAGCCGCCTGCGGCGACCACCAGCAGCGACGTGCCGAGGTCCGGCTGCTTCATGATCAGCGCCACCGGCACCGCGATCAGAACGGCAGCGGCCATGAAATCGAGCGGCCGTGTCGAACCTTCGCGTTTGTGGAAATACCAGGCGAGCATCATCGGCAGCGCCAGGCGCATCATTTCCGACGGCTGGATCCTGGTCATGCCGATGTCCAGCCAGCGGGTTGCCCCCTTGACCGTGATGCCGGCCACTTCGACGCCAACGAGCAGTGCGACGCCGAGCACGTAGGCGGGCAACGCCACCTTCTGCAGCGCGCTTGGCGGCACGTTGGCGGCGATGAACATCACGGCGGCGGCGATCGCCATGTTGCGCAGCTGATCGGTGAAGCGCCACGGAAAATCGTTTGCCGCCGAATACAGCGTCACCAGCCCGACCAGCACCAGCGCGCCGACGATCGCCAGCAGCGCCGGATCGAGCACGGTGAAGCGGCTGCGCAGCCATAGCACCAGCGGCGAGCGCTGCCACGGCGGCCGCAGCACGGTCTCACTCATCGCCGGCCCTCTCGAGTTTGGCCAGGCGGGGCGCATCACCCCGCCGTGCCGCCTCCGCCGGCAGGCGGTCGGTGCGCAGCGGCGCCATGCCCTGCGGCACCTTGCCGAGCAGGTAGTAGTCGAGTGCGGCGCGGACGATCGGTGCCGCCGCGCGGGCGCCGAAGCCGGCGTTCTCGACCAGCGCGGCAATCGCGATGGTCGGCTTTTCGCCACTGCCCGCCGGCGCGAACGCGATGAACAACGAGTGATCGCGATGCCGTTCGTCGATCTGGCTGGCGTCGTATTTTTCATTGGCCTTGATACCGATCACCTGGGCGGTGCCGGTCTTGCCGGCCGTCTTGTACGGCGCGCCGGCAAACGCGCTGCGGCCGGTGCCGCTGACGTTCACGTCGACCATCGCTTCACGCACGATGCGCAGGTGTTCGGACTTGACCGGGATCCGGTAGCTTTCCTGTTGCACCGTCGGCCGCTGCTGACCGTTGACCGAATCCTCGATGGTCTTGACGAGGTGCGGCTTCATCACGACGCCGTCGTTGGCCAACGTGGCGGTCGCGTGCGCCAGCTGCAGCAACGTAAAACTGTTGTAGCCCTGTCCGATGCCAATCGAGATCGTCTCGCCCGGGTACCACTTCTGCTTGAAGCGCTTCTGTTTCCAGGCTGTCGAGGGCAGGATCCCGGTCATCTCGCCGTCGACGTCGATGCCGGTGATCTGGCCGAAGCCCCAAGGCTTCATGAAGTCGTGGATCGCATCGACGCCCAGGTCGTCTGCCAGCTTGTAGTAGTAGACGTCGCTCGACTTGACGATCGAGCGGTGCAGATCAACCGGGCCGAGCGGCACCTTGTTCGAGTCGCGGAACCGGCGGCCGCCGAACATGAAGTAGCCCGGATCGTGCATCACCTGCGAGGCTGTTCGCTTGCCCAGTTCCAGCGCGGCCAGAGCGAGGAACGGCTTGTAGGTCGAACCGATCGGATACGTTCCGCGCAGCGCACGGTTCAGCAGCGGCTTGTCCGGGTCCGTGTTCAGTTCGTCCCAGACCTTGGGATCGATGCCGTCGACGAACAGGTTCGGATCGACGGTCGGCATCGACACGAAGGCGAGCACGTCGCCGCTGGCAGGCTCGATGGCGATCAACGCGCCACGCCGATCGCCGAAGGCGCGCTCGATGATCTCCTGCAGCCGGATGTCGATCGACAACCGCAGATGGTTGCCGGGCACCGGCGGCGTGCGGGTGAGCGTGCGGACCACGCGGCCACCGGCCGTGATCTCGACTTCGCGCATTCCGGTGATGCCGTGCAGCTCACGCTGGTAGCTGGCCTCCACACCGACCTTGCCGATGTACTCGGCACCGTCGTAGTTCGATGCGTCAGGACCACTTTCGATGCGCTCCTTGTCCGCCGGCGAGATGCGGCCGATGTGGCCGATCATGTGGCTGCCGATCCGGTCGAGCGGGTAGTGACGGAACAGGCGGGCACGCAGTTCGACGCCGGGAAAACGGAAGCGCTGCGCGGTGAAGCGGGCGACTTCCTCGTCGGTCAGGCGCGTGCGGATCGGGACCGACTCGGCGCCCTTGACTTCGTCGTACAGCTTCTTGAAGCGACGGCGGTCGCGCGGCTGGATGTCGACGACCTGGGCCAGCCCGTCGATCGTCGCCGTCACGCTTTCGACCTGGCGTGGATCGATCTCCAACGTATACGCGGAAAAATTCTCCGCGATCACGATGCCGTTGCGATCACTGATCAGGCCGCGGTTCGCGGTCACCGGCACCAGCGCCGTCCGCTGCGCCTCGGCCCGTTGATGCAGTTCCTCGTACTTGATGACCTGCAGCCAGACAAAACGCAGGGCGAGGACACTGAAGGCCGCCAGGACCAGCAGCGCGGCGACAACTGCGCGGGCCCGGAACAGGTCGACTTCGAGCTGCGGGTTGCGAAACGCCTTCATGCGCGAATGCCGCCAGCCGGAGACCGCGGCGGGCATTCAAGGTCTGCTGCCATGGCGCAGATTCTATTGACGTTTGCGCACCAGGTGCGACAAGTTCCTCAACAAATCGCCTACAGCGGACGGGTGTCGTCACGCTCCAGCGGGCGTCGCTGCGGCGCCAGCAGGATCCAAGTCACCAGCGGCCAGATGGCCGCGCCAATCACCGAGTTGAGGAAGTAGTCCCATCCCGGGAAGCCGCCGCCGACCCACAGCCGGACCGCAAGCGACACGCACTGCGCCACCAGCAGCAGCGCCAGCACGTGCATCGACTGCGCCGCGACCGGAAACCAGAGCACGCGCCGGTGCAGCGTGATCGCACCGTACGCGAGCAGCGTATAGGCCAGCGCGTGTTCGCCGAACAGCGCACCGTCGTGCACGTCCATCAGCAGACCGAAGACGAACGCCGCGCCAATGCCCACCCGCCGCGGCTGGTGCACGTTCCAGAAAACCAGGGCCAGCGCAAGAAAGTCGGGCAGCCAGGAACTCGGACCCACGGGCAACAGGTTAAGTGCCAGCGTCGCCAGCAACGAGGCCCAGATGAACAAGGGATTGGCCGGCGCCAGCAGCGCGCTGGGCCGGTACGCCGAGCGGCCGGATTCGAGCGCACGCGCCGAGACCAGTTCCACCGGATCGGTGTTGCGCGGCCGGTTCAGGGCAAACGACCTGCGCACTGCCCGCCAGAAACCGCGCTGCTTCATCGGCGCCCGCCACGTCGCGGCTCGGCGCGCTTGTCTTCGGCCGGCCGCTGCGGGTGCGCCAGCGGATCGACCGCCAGGATCAGCAGGTGCACGCGCTCGGACATCCCGGCCGCCGGGCGCAGTTCGACGCGCGCAAACTGCTCGTTGTCGGCGCGCTGGACGCGCGCGACGGTTCCGAC
The DNA here is from genome assembly GCA_041565015.1 of Burkholderiaceae bacterium. Lineage (GTDB taxonomy): Bacteria > Pseudomonadota > Gammaproteobacteria > Burkholderiales > Burkholderiaceae_F > JADJWR01. The sequence goes on along the minus strand of JBFGOX010000052.1, from coordinate 4,182 downwards.
CGGTAGTCCCGGCGGGTACAGCCCGTCGATGCCTGAGGTCACCGCCTGGTCGCCTTCCTCGATGTCGACGTTCACCGCCATGAAGCGCAGTTCGAGCCGGCCACCGTCGCCGAAGACGACCCCGCGCAGGCCGTTGCGCAGCAGTTGCACCGCGATGCTCTGGTCGCGATCGGTCAGCAGCGTCAGTTCGGAGGTCAGCGGGAACACGCGCGTGATCTGGCCGACCACCCCGCGCTCGTCGATGACTGGCTGGCCGGGCCGTATTCCCGACTGCACGCCCTGATCGAGCACCAGCTTGCGCGTGAACCGGTCACGCGACTCGTACAGCACCCGCGCCAGCACGGTCGGTACGTTGGCGCGTTCGCGGGCGCCGAGCAGGCCGCGCAGCTGAGCGTTTTCCGCCTCCAGCGCTGCGGACTGCTGCGCGCGAAGCGCGCGTTCGATCGCCTCGCGGCGCAGCGCCTCGTTTTCCTGCACCAGTCGTCCGACCGTCGCGAAGTATTCGGCAACGGCGACGAACGCATCGCGCGGCACCAGCAGCACGCGCTGGATCGGATAGAGCACGACGCCGACCCCGGCGCGCAGCGTATCGAGCGCCTGGACGCGCGCATCGACGATGATCAGCGCAATCGCGAGGAACGAGAAGAAGGCCAGCCGCGCGCGGGCCGACACACCCTGGTTGAACAGCGGCGGCGGGCCGTGGTCCATGTTCTGCAACGAGTGACGGCGGCCTCGCCGCCTAGGGCGCGCGCCAGCGCGCTAACCGAAATGATAGGCGGCAACTGCGCCCGAGTCGCGGCCGCGTGCCGCACCACCGATCATTGCGCGCGTTGCTCACCCATGAGCGAAGATCGAGCTGAGCTTGTCCATGCGCTCCAGCGCGATGCCGCAGCCGCGCACCACGCAGCTGAGCGGATCCTCGGCAACGACCACCGGCAGGCCGGTTTCTTCCATCAGCAGCCGGTCCAGATCCCGCAGCAATGCGCCACCGCCGGTGAGCATCATGCCGCGGTCGGCGATGTCGGCACCGAGTTCAGGCGGGGTCTGCTCGAGCGCGATCTTCACCGACGAGACGATCTGGTTCAGCGGATCGGTCAGCGATTCGAGGATTTCGTTGCTCGAGATCGTGAAGCTGCGCGGGATGCCCTCGGACAGGTTGCGTCCCTTCACTTCCATTTCCTTGACCTCGGAGCCCGGGAAGGCCGAGCCGATGGTCTTCTTGATCAGTTCTGCAGTCGGCTCGCCGATCAGCATGCCGTAGTTGCGGCGGATGTAGTTGATGATCGCCTCGTCGAACTTGTCGCCGCCGACGCGCACGCTGCCCGCGTAGACCATGCCGCCGAGCGAGATGATGCCGACCTCGGTCGTGCCGCCGCCGATGTCCACCACCATCGAGCCGGAGGCTTCCGACACCGGCAGACCGGCGCCGATCGCCGCGGCCATCGGCTCCTCGATCAGGAATACCTGGCTGGCGCCGGCGGCTTCCGCCGACTCCTTGATCGCGCGCCGCTCGACCTGGGTCGAGCCGCAGGGCACGCAGATGATGATGCGCGGATTCGGCGCCAGCAGGCTCGACGGATGCACCATCTTGATGAACTGCTTGAGCATCTGCTCGGTCACGGTGAAGTCGGCAATGACGCCGTCCTTCATCGGCCGGATCGCCTCGATGTTGCCCGGCACCTTGCCGAGCATCTGCTTGGCTTCCTTGCCGACCGCGCGGATCGTGCGCTTGCCGTTGGGGCCGCCTTCCTGGCTGATCGCAACCACCGAGGGTTCGTCGAGCACGATGCCCTTGCCGCGCACGTAGATCAACGTGTTGGCCGTGCCCAGATCGATCGCCAGATCGTTGGAAAAGAAACTGCGGATGAAACCGAACATGCGGGTTGAGGCTCGCTGTGAACTGGGTTGCGAAGCAATCCGGCGCGTTGAGCGCAAGGCGCGCAGTGACCACCGAATGGCACTGCTATCAGGTGCGCGTTAATACGCCAAGTCGCTCCGGCGCCGGATGCAAATGCTTGTTTTTGCAAGCGGCATCTCGCACTCGCGCGCTCGTCCAAACGCATTCGCGGGAAGCCGCGATCACGGACACGACCCAAGCTCACGATGGCCCTGACTGAAAACGACGTCGCCCGCATTGCGCACCTGGCGCGCATCGAGATCAGCGCGGAAGACCGCCGCGCGATGCTGGCGCAGCTGAACGACATCTTCGCGATGATCGAGAAGATGCAGCAGATCGACACCAGCGGCGTGGCGCCGATGGCGCATCCGCTCGGCGGCCGTCAGCGGCTGCGCGAAGACCGCGTGAGCGAAGGCGACGCGCGCGAGGACAACATGAGCAATGCGCCCGAGACCCAGGACGGCCTGTTCCTGGTGCCGAAAGTGATCGAATGAGCGTCGTCGCTGCCTGCCGATCACCGATTTCCGAAGCCCGAGCACAAGACCTCCGATGAGCGACCTGGCGCACGCTGGCGTGGCCGATCTCGGCCGGCTGCTCGACCGCAAGGCGATTTCCGCCGTCGAACTGGCACAGCTGCTGCTGGCACGGATCGAGCAGCATCGGAGCCTCAACGCGTTTCTCGATCTGCGCCCCGAGGCCACGCTGGCGCAGGCCCGGGCAGCCGATGAACGCCGCGCGCGCGGCGAAACGGGCGCGCTGCTCGGGGTGCCGATCGCGCACAAGGACATCTTCGTCACCCGCGGCTGGGCGAGCACGGCCTCGTCGAAGATCCTCGAGGGATACATGAGCCCGTTCGACGCCACCGTGGTCGAACGGCTGGCGGCGGACGGCATGGTCTGTCTCGGCAAGCTGAACTGCGACGAGTTTGCGATGGGCTCGAGCAATGAGAACAGCGCCTACGGCAACGTTCTGAACCCGTGGGACACCGCCGCGGTGCCTGGAGGCTCGTCGGGCGGCTCGAGCGCGGCGGTGGCCGCGCGGCTCGCGCCTGTCGCCACGGCCACCGACACCGGCGGCTCGATCCGCGAGCCGGCGGCCTTCGCCGGCATCACCGGCACCAAACCGACCTACGGACGGCCGTCGCGGTGGGGAATGATCGCCTTCGCCTCCAGCCTGGACACAGCCGGGCTGATGACGCAGTCGGCCGAGGACTGTGCGCTCGTGTTCAACAGCATGCTCGGCTTCGATGCGAAGGACTCGACCAGCATCGACCGGCCCGGCGAGGATTTCACCCGCCACCTGGCGGATCCGGTCAAAGGCCTGCGTATCGGCGTGCCGAAGGAATTTTTCGGCGCCGGACTCACCGCAGACGTGGAAGCAGCCGTGCGCGCGGCGCTGGCCGAATACGGAAAGCTCGGCGCCAAGCTCGTCGACATTAATCTGCCGAACGCCGAACTCGGCATCCCTGTGTACTACGTGGTCGCGCCGGCGGAAGCGTCGAGCAACCTGGCGCGCTTCGACGGCGTGCGCTACGGGCATCGGGCCGGAAAGTTCGACGATCTGATCGACATGATGAAGAAGAGCCGCTCGGAGGGCTTCGGGCCCGAGCCCAAGCGGCGCATCCTGATCGGCACCTATGTGCTGAGCCACGGCTACTACGACGCGTACTTCATCAAGGCGATGCAGGTGCGGCGGTTGATCGCCGATGATTTCCAGCGCGCGTTCACGCAGTGCGACATCATCGCCAGCCCGGTGACGACCTCGGTTGCCTTCGGCTTCGGCGAAAAGACGACCGATCCGGTGGCGATGTACTTGGCCGACCTTTACACGGTGCCCGGCTCGCTGGCCGGCATCCCGAGCATGAGCATCCCCTGCGGTTTTGGCGCCCGGGACCGGCCGGTCGGGCTGCAGCTGATGGCCAACCATTTCGAGGAAGCCAAGATGCTCGGCGTCGCGCACCAGTTCCAGTTGGCGACCGACTGGCACCGGCGCCTGCCCGCCGGCTACTGAACCGATGAAGCGCGTCTTGCTGTCGGCACTCGCCGTCGTTGCGACGGCCGCCTTCGCACCAGGCGCGGCCGCGGCAAGACCCGATGCGCAGCAGGTCACCGCCAACACCTGGCGTTTGCCCAAGGATGCGCCGCGACCCGCGGCTCGGATCGATGCCGCGGGCTGGCTGGCCGGCCAGTACTCTGGCACCGGCCTCGGCGGCGAAGTCGAGTATCAGTGGTTGCCGCCGCGCGCCGCGGCGATGTTCGGGACGCTGCGCCTGATCAAGGACGGTC
>JBFGOX010000051.1:0-10314 GCA_041565015.1 Burkholderiaceae bacterium | reverse complement strand
GCACGATGGCGATGCGCACGCCGGCATTGACCAGTTCGCGAACTTCGGTCCAGGTCAGGTCCTCCAGGTAGACGCTCGGCATTTCGGGTGCTGCCTTCGCCTGCACGTCCGCGAGCGGCGCTTGCGCCGCTCGCGAAGGGCCGTCGGCGAGCGCAGTCTGGACGATTGTGACGCTCTGCACTGAAAGCGTAATCAGCACGAACGCGAGCAGCGCCACCGACGCGCGCCGCACGCCATCGCCGCCGCACTTGCGAAACGGCAGCCAGTACAGCCGCAGCCAGTTCGAATATTCCGCATCCTCGCCACCGGCCAGTCCGACTTCGATCTCTTCCTTGCCGCGCGGCACGTAAAGGCTGCCGAACCAGGCGTCCCAGAACGCGAAGATGAAACCGAAGTTCTTGTCGTAGTGCCGCGGCGCCTTGCTGTGATGGATCTGATGCTGCGCCGGACTGATCAGGAGGCGGCTGAACCAAGGGCCGTACGACAGCCACAGGTGCGAGTGCCGCAGGTTGTACCCGGACGCGTAATAAAGGAACAGCGCCGCGTTCAGTCCGAGCACGGTCCAGACTACGGCATTGCCCGGGCGCAGGAATTCGAAGACGCCGAAGACGACGCCGGACAGCGTGCCTGCCAGTGCCATCGACAGCAAGTCGTCGACCGGGTGCATTCGGTAGGCGGTGATCGGCGTCAGCACCTGCGCCGAGTGGTGCACCTTGTGGAATTCCCACAGCGTCGGCACCCGGTGCTGCAGCACGTGCGCAAGGAACAATCCCAGGTCGATCGCCAGCGCGGCAAGCGCGGTGTGCAGCAGGGTCCAGCCGAAGCTGTCGGAAAGCGTTAGCGGCGCCGTCTCCAGCACGCTGAACAGCAATGCCTTCGTCGCCGCGGCCGCCAGCAGCGAGACCACGCCGATCACCGGCAGCAGCAGCAGCCCGAAGACGATCCGGTTGACGACGAAGTAGACGTAATCGACCCTTGCCGATCGGTGCAGGAAGATCGCGCGCGGCAGGCAGAAGCGCAGGAAGGCACGCAAGGAGCGTTCGCCGCCATCTTTCTGGTTGGCGACGAACAGCACCAGTGCCAGCGCCAACGCGGTGATCAGGTAAAGCCAGAAGACGCGGTGATGCGGGTCAAGCGGCGCCACGAACGGATCGAAAATCCGGCTCAGCAGGTAGTCCATCGGCAGTCCCGCCCCTTCGCCGCCGGCCCGTGCGCCGGAACGCCGGCGTCCGGCCCTCTACTGTTCGGGGCGCCGAAGCGCACGGGCGGCGAGTTGCGCCGGCGATTGCCGCGACTCGAACAGCGCCACGTCGTCGCGGACGTCGTGGCCGAGCACGATGCGGACGTGGATGTCGCTGCGTAGCGTGCTCGCCTCGACCGTGGCCGCGTCGCGCGGCAGGGTTTCGGCGACCGCCATCGCCTCGGCGCGGTAGCCCGGGCGGTATTCGACGAGGGTCTTCGGCTCGACGAACGTCTCCGCGTTGGTCAGGCGGCCCGTCGTGATGCCGTGACGGTCGAGGAACTCGGCCACGCGGCGCGCCATGTTGTTGACGCCGTTGCCGTTCGAGACTTCGAGCTTGTACGGTTTGAGTTGCGGCGGCGGCGCATCGACGCGCGCCGGTGTCGCCGTCACCGGCTCGGCAGGCTTTGCGACAGGCCGCAGTTCGTAGATGCCTGGTGCGACCGTTGCCAGCGTGAGGTTCGGCTCGACGACGGCGGCCTTCACGTCTGCCGGCGAACCGGCGGCCGGTGTTGCCGCCGATGCGGGCGGCGCCGCGGCAGGCGACGCGGCCCGCGCAACGGCCGTGCCGGTGGCCGACGGCTTGACGAGGCGCAGGTTGCGCAGCGCGATTTCGTTTCCGGGCTCGATGTCGAGCGCCTGCTGCAGTGCCTTCGTCGCCTCGGTGAATTCGCCTTGCAGCAGCCACGTGTAGCCGAGGTTGTTATGCACGTGCGCCGCCAGCGGCTTCAGTGCCAGCGCGGCGTGGAACGACGCGACCGCGTCCGTGTAGCGGCCCTGTTCGGCGTAGGCGACGCCCAGGCCGTTGTGCGCATCGGCGTGCATCGGATCGGCAGCGAGCGCATCGCGGTAGGCCGCGGCGGCTTCCGCAAAGCGGCCCTGGCCCTGGAAATAGCGACCGAGGCGGTACAGGTGTTCCGCCTTCAGCCCACCGTGCTGTACGCCGAAGGCGGGCCGTACATGCGGTGAATCGGCGTCGGCCTGCAGCGGAATCAGGCTGCAGCCGTTCAGCGCGAATGCACTGGCGATGCTCCATGCGATGACGTTGGGTCGCAACATGTTCAATCCCTCCTTAACCACCGGCGATGGGGAAAAAGACGCGGTAGATGCTGATGACCGCCGGTCCGAGCAGGACCAGCAGCATCGATGGGAAGATGCAGAAGATCAGCGGGAACAGCAGTTTCAGCGGGATCTTCGCCGCCGCCTCCTCGGCGCGCAGTCGGCGCTTGGTGCGCAGCGAATCCGAGTGCACGCGCAGCGACTCGGCCATGCTGGTGCCGAAGCGGTCGGTCTGGACCAGCATCGCGACGAAAAGCTCGACCTCTTCGACGCCGGTGCGCAGCGCGAGGTTGCGCAGCGCCTGCTCGCGGGTCGCGCCGGCACGCAGTTCGAGGCCGACCAGGCGGATCTCGTCTTCGAGTTCGCCGCTGTTCATGCCGATTTCCTGGCCGACCCGCGCGATCGCCGCGTCGAGCGCCAGCCCGGCCTCGACCGCGACGGTCATCAGGTCGATCGCGTCGGGAAAGGCTTCGAAGATTTCGAGCTGCCGATTGGCGATGCGCCGGCGCAGATAAACGTTCGGCAGGTAGTAGCCCAGCGCCGCCAGGCCGACGATGAGCGCCAGCACGAGGTTAAATGCCATCGGCACGCGGCTTACCCCAGCCAAAACCATGAATGCAACCGGAAAGGCGATGGCGAGGATCGTCTTGGTCGCGAAGAAGAGCATCGGCGCCTTGTCGCCGCGGAATCCGGCGTGCATGAAGCGCTGGCGTAGCGCCGAGTCTTCCCACCCTTCCTTGGGCAGCGACAGCTTGCCGGCGGGCGAGACGGCCTCGATGATCCGCTGCGTCCAGACACTGCCGCCGGTGGACCGGTCGGGCACATCGTCGCCGGCGATCTGGCGCAGCCGCGCCTTGACCGGACTGGTCGCGAACAACGTACTGACCGCGAGTGACAGGCCGGCGACGGTGACGAACACCAGCACCAATAGAAGTATCTGCGTGATCGACATCATTGCGTGTCCTCCATGGAAGTGGCGGCTAGACCCTGATCTTGATGATTCGCCACATCCAGACGATGCCGAGCGTCATCAGGATCAGTCCGGCCACGACCAGGTAGGTGCCGGCGGGATCGGTCCACAGGATGCTCATGAACTTCGGGTTCACGAGGTTGATCAACACCGCCAGCACGAATGGCAGCAGGCTGAGGATCCACGCCGACAGACGGCCTTCGGCCGACAGCACGCGAATGGTGCCGAGCAGCTTGAAGCGGGCGCGGATCAGCATGCCGAGCTTGTCGAGCAGCTCGGCGAGATTGCCGCCGGTCTCGCGCTGGATGCTCACCGCAATCACGAAGAAGCGCAGGTCGGTGACCGGGACCCGCGTGGCCAGGTTCGTCAGCGCCTCCTGCATCGCGACGCCGTAGTTCACCTCGTCGAAGGCGATGCGGAACTCGCGCGCGATCGGCTCCGGGCCTTCGGTGCCGACCATCTGCAGCGCGCTGAGGAAGGCGTGGCCGGCGCGCAGTGCGCGCGCCATCAGTTCGAGCGCGTCCGGCAGCTGCTGTTCGATCGCCTTCAGCCGCAGGCGGCGGGCGCGCAGCACGCGGATGCTCGGAAACGAGGCTCCGCCGGCCACGCACGCCAGGCCGACGAGCAGCGGCAGAGCGAGAAATGCCCAGAGGAGCAGGCCGGCCAGCGCACCCATCGCCGTCATCCAGATGAACGTCGCGACGGTCAGCGGCAGTCCCGACTGCAGCAGCAATCGGTCGAGCTGATGCACGCGCGGCAGCTGCAACAGGAGGCGCTCGACTGCGGAGGTGTTGCCGAGCAGGCGTTTCTTGATCAGCACCGACTCTGGCGACGCATGTCCGCCGGCCGACAGCGCCTGCAAGCGGCGCTGGATGCGGCGCGCCTCGGCGCCGCGGTAGGAGTTCCAGAACAGGTAGCCGCCTTCGAACAGCAGCACCACGGCCAGAAAGCCGATCACGACAAAGGTCAGCAGCAGGTAGTCCACGGCCTCACCTCACTCGAAAGTGCGCGACGGCTCGAACATCTCGTCGCTCAGATCGATGCCGAAGCTGCGCAGCCGCTGCACGAACTTCGGGCGAATTCCGGTGGCCCGGAACCGACCGAGCACCGCGCCGTCGGGGCCGACGCCGGTCTTCTCGAACAGGAAGATCTCCTGCATGGTGATGATGTCGCCTTCCATGCCGGTGATCTCCTGGATGCTCATGATCTTGCGCGTGCCGTCGGTCAGCCGGCTCGCCTGGATGACGACCGAGAGTGCCGAACTGACCTGGTGCCGCATTGCCTTCGGCGGCAGGTTCATGCCGGCCATTCCGATCATGTTCTCCAGCCTCGTCAGCGCGTCGCGCGGCGTGTTCGCGTGGACCGTCGTCATCGATCCCTCGTGGCCGGTGTTCATCGCCTGCAGCATGTCGAGCACTTCGGCGCCGCGAACCTCGCCGAGGATGATCCGGTCGGGTCGCATGCGCAGGCTGTTGCGGACCAGCGCGCGCTGCGTGACCTCGCCCTTGCCCTCGATGTTCGGCGGCCGCGTCTCCAGGCGCGCAACGTGCGGCTGCTGCAGCTGCAGTTCCGCCGCGTCCTCGATGGTGACGATCCGCTCCGTGGCGGGAATGGAACTGGACAGGATGTTCAGCAGCGTCGTCTTGCCGGAGCCGGTGCCGCCCGAGATCAGGATGTTGACCTTGGCCTTGACCAGTCCGGCGAGCATCTCGGCGATCTGCGGCGTCATCGTCTTCAGCCGCAGCAGGTCCTCGGTCTTCAGCGGCACGACCGCAAATCGGCGAATCGACAACAGCGGACCGTCGAGCGCCAGCGGCGGGATGATGGCGTTCACCCGCGAACCGTCGGGCAGGCGCGCATCGACCATCGGGCTCGATTCGTCGATGCGCCGGCCGACGCCGGAGACGATCTTGTCGATGATCTTCATCAGGTGCGCGGCGCTGCCGAAGCGCACATGGGTCAGCTGCAGCTTGCCGAACCGCTCGACGTAGACCTGGCGGTGCGAATTGACGAGGATGTCGGATACCGTCGGATCGGCGAGCAGCGGCTCGAGCGGACCGAGTCCGAGCACTTCGTGCTGGATGTCGGCGACGATCTGCTGGCGCTCGGCGGCATTGACCGCCGTGCCTTCCTCTGAAATCAGCCGCTCGACGATCTGCTTGATCTCGCTACGCACGCGCTCCTGCGGCAGCGTTTCCAGCGCTGCAAGGTCGACGCGGTCGAGAAGCTTGCGGTGGATCCGCATCCGCAGGTCGTGGTAGGCGGAATCGTCCGGTGCCGAGCTTGCTTCGACCGGCTGAATCGTTGCCGGTCCGCGCCGCGACAGCTCGATGCGTTGCCTGAGATCCATGTTGTTACCTCCTGTCATCGGTGGCGGGCGATCAGCGGATCGGCAGCAGGCCCTTGAGCCAGCCGCCGGTCTGCTTGCTGGTCACGAAGGCGGCGGCCATCTCGCGCAACGCCTTCGCAACCGGATCGCGGGGCGCGAGCTTGGAAATCGGCACGCCCTGGTTGATCGACGCCGCCACGGTCGTGAAGCTGTTCGGCACCGTCGTGAAGGCCTCGAGGCCGAGCGCTTGCTCGGCGTCGTCGACGCCGACTTCGCCGCGCTTCTCGTGGCGGTTGATGATCAGCCTGAGCTTGTCCTTGCCGTAGCCGAGTCCCGCCAGCGCGCGCAGCAGGCGCTTGGCGTCACGAACGAACGGCAGCGTCAGCTGCAGCACCGGGAAGATCAGGTCGGCCTGGTCCATCGCGCGCAGCGTCAGGCCGTCGAGCGAGCGACCGGCATCGACGACGACGAAGTCGTAATGGCTGGCGGCCAGCCACAGCAACGCGTCGACGTGCTCGGGCCTGATGTGCAGCGACTGCTCCGGCTCGTCGGGCGCGGCCAGCACGCCGAAGTTGGGCAGGACCTCGATCATGCTGGCGGCGAGAAACGCGCCGTCGAGCCGATGGATCTGCCGCGCAATGTCGGCCACGGTCGTCGCCGGAACGCGCTCGGACACGTAAAGCGCGGCATCACCGAACTGGCAGTTCAGGTCGATCAGGGCGACGCGCTTTTCGCCGGCCTGTGCGAGCGCGTAGGCAAGGTTGGTGGCGAGGAAGGTTGCGCCGCTGCCGCCCTTGCAGCCGACGAAAGTCAGGACCTTGCCCTTGCGCTTCGGCGCGGCAGCCAGTGCCATGCGCTGCTGGATTCGGCCGATCGCTTCGAGCAGGGGCTCCTTGGCGATCGGCACCGGCAGGATTTCGCGCAGCCCGATGCGCATGCCGTGGCGCAGGAACTCCGGCGACTGGTTCGGCGACAGCATGACCACCGCCATGCTCGGGTAACGCGGCGTCACGCGCTCCAGCGCCAGCAGTTCCTCCTCGTCGCGACGTTCGCCCTCGACGATCAGCAGGTCGGGGTGCTCCTGGTCCGCCACACGACCGGCCTGCTCGACGCCGCCGAGCGCGACGGTCAGTCGCAGCGAGGCGTCCCAGCCGGCGAGCAGCGCGCGCAGATGCTCGACGTTGCCGATGTTCGGCGAGACGATGGCGACCTTCATGTTGCCGGGCACTTCGTCCTGCATGGCTTTCTGGATGGCGTCGCGGTGCATGGTGGGTCTCTTTCGTGTCGTGCGGCTTCAGTTGCAGACCGGGTTCACTTCGCCGGCCGCATTGACGCTCTCCATGCTTTCGCGCGGCAGCGAAGTCGTGAAAGGCGGTACCGGGAATGCGGAGGCGAGGAACGGGATTGATGGCGTGAACGTCGCGCCGACGATGCTGACCGTCACGCTCTGGCAGTTGCTCTTGTTGCAGCTGGCCGGGAAGTAGGCGATCGAGATCTGGTTGTCGGCCAGCCCGAGCATCGGCAGATAGGACTTCATGCGCGTGCGGATCGTCGTGTCGTTGACGTCGCACACGACGGCCATGCGGGCGCCCAGCCGCGTGGTCTCGGAGACGAGTTCGAGTGTCGACAGCCAGCGTCCGAACTCGACGATCGCCATCAGAAGCGTCACGAAGACGACCGAGATCAGCGCGAATTCGACCACGGTCGCACCGCGCTGCCGATGGATGCTGGGCATCGTCATCGCCGCGTCCTCACAGCACCTGCCGCATCGTCGTGCTGACGGCGGCGAAGTTGAATGACGGCACCGCCACCGGGGCGAGCGAACTGAACGTGTAAGGCGTATTGGCACCGCCGATCGTCACCGTGACCAGATTGACGACGCCGGTTCCCGTCGTAACCGCCGCGTGCGTGGCCGGACAGCGGACCGGGTCGCAGATGCTGACCATCGAGGTGGCCAGGTTCGGCAATAACCGGGCGCCGCTGCAGGTAGGGTTGCCGTAGACGGCGGTGCACGTCGCCTCGTTGACCAGCGTCGGGTAATCGGGATCGGTTGGCGCCTGCGTCGAAAGCAGGCGCGCTGCGTCGCGCGAGGCCTTGGCGATCGCGTTGTACTGGTACATCACCCGGCCGAACTCGGTGATGCCGAACAGGATCGTCAGCAAGGGGAAGAGCAGGATCGCGAGTTCGACCGCCGCCACCCCGTGCTGCCGTTGCATTGTCGCCGCCATCACTGCACCAGCACCGGAACGAGCGGGCCGATCGTGCCGCCGGCCAGCCCCGAGGTCGCGCACGGGCTCGACGGGTCGCTCGACAGGCCGACGAACTCCATGTAGACGGTGTCGCCCGGCGAGCCGATCGGGTGCAGCATCAGCACGCAGGCATAGGCGAGCAGCGGAACGGTCTGCGAACCGGCCCAGCTCGCACAGTCGACGATCGGCGCCACCACCAGCCGGCGGTTGGCGCCGAAGCTGGCGTGATTCGCCGGCGTGCTGATGTTGTAGGCGTTGCTGATCGACAGGCCGGACGCCGCATTGCCCTGATAGGAATTGTTGTTCGGTGAGCGCCGCGGGTTGAAAAAGTCCGGTAGCGCGTTGTTGCGCGATGGCCAGGAAACCGGCGTATACGCATGGCCGGTGAAATCCGGCGCCGCCGTGTTCAGCTGCGGATTTCCGGAACCGCCCTGATACAGGCCGAAGCGCGAATTCCAGGCGCGCGCGGCGGCGTTGCCCATGATCCCGCTCTGCCCGACCGGCGTGCCCACCGCCGTGTTGCACTGGCCGGGCCCGGTCAGCAGCGCGGCCAGTTCGCTCTGTCCACCGGCGGGCGGCGTGAAGTCGATCCAGTTGAAGCTGCCGGTCAGCCCGCCGCCGGCGTCGAATCGGCCGTCGTACCACTGGCCCGGCGTGAAGCCATAAGTGGGCGCCGGACCCTGCCGGCACAGCCCGAGCGGGATCGCGCAGCTGTTCTGCGCGTTCGAAATCGTCGCTGCCGCGGCTGCTGCCACGGTCTGCGCGCCGACACCGATGATCGAACTGAGCGACATCGGCACGCCGGGCAGCGTCACCGTGCACAACGCATAACGCGAGTCGACCGGCGCGCCTGCAGCCTGCGTACGGTAGTTCGAATTGTCGCCGGCCGCGCTCGACAGCGACGTGCTGAAGCGGATGTCGGCGGCGGTGATCGCGACCGGATTGCTCTGGAAGTGCACGCGGTTGCGGGTGCCGGCGGTGATGCCGGCATTCTCCGCCCGCGTGAGCGCGCCGACATTGCCGTCGAGCTCCTGCGCGGCGGCCAGCGCGCAGGCGTCGGCCGCGTTCTGCAGTTCGGTCTTCATCACGAAGAGCCGACCCATGTCGACCACGACGCCGAGGAAGCCGACCAGCACCACCAGCGCCAGCGCCGTCGTCGGCGCGACGACGCCGCGCTCGCGGATACGTCGGTGAAGGCGAATGCGCATGCCGCGGGCCCCTGCGTCAACGACCGCCGCTGCCGATGCCGATATTGATGATGTTCGTTGCCGGCGGCGGCGACTTGAACGACTCGCGATAGCGGTCGACCGCCTCCTTCGCCGCGGCACCGTCGATGCCGGTGCCGGGATCGGCTTTCCTCGCGGCGTCCGGATCGATCGTCTGCTGGGCCTTGGCCGCATTGACGGCCTGGCCGAACTTGCTGTCCAGCTGCGGTGTGGTCGAGGCGCAGCCGGAAAGCGCGGCCAGCGCGACGGCGCCCGCCAGCACGTGCATTTGCATGATCTTCATCGTTTGCTCCTCACTTCATCTCGAAACCGCCGGGCCGCGCCGGCGCGGCCGAACGCTGCCCGGGCTCTGCGGGCCGCGCCATCGGTGCCCCTTCCATCTTTCCTTCAAGCAGGCGCTCGGCCACCGACGGTTCGATGTAGTTGTCGGTCGGCAGCGCGTAATTCGCCGGCAGCGGCTTGACCAGCCGCGGCGTGATCACGAACATCAGCTCTGTCTTGTCGGTCTGGAACTCGGTGCTGCGAAACAGCGCTCCGATCACGGGGACGTCGCCGAGGTCGGGGAAGCGGTTGATCGTCTGCGCAACGTCGTTCTTGACCAGGCCGGCGATCATGAAAGACTGCCCGTCGTTCAGTTGCACCGTCGTTTCGGCGCGGCGCACGGTGAACGACGGCAGCACCGAGGTGACGCCACCGACCGTCGTGAACGGGGTGCCGGTCTGCTGCAGCTCGGAGACCTGCGGCGCGACGCGCAGATTGATGCGCCCACCCTCGAGCACCGTCGGCGTGAACTTGACGCCGACGCCGAATTCCTTCTCCTCGAGCGTGATCGTCGTGCCGCCAGTGGCGTTGTTCTCGCGCGCGACGGGGATGAAGATCTTGCCGCCGGCGTTGAAACTCGCCTCCTGGCCGCTGATCGCCATGATCGTCGGCTCGGCGAGCATCTTGACGAGGCCGTCGTCGCGCTGCGCATCGGCGCGCAGCGAATCGCCCGGATTCGGCCGCGTGATCGCCGCCGCGCCCAGCAGCTGGTTGAAGAAGTTCGACTGCGACAGGAAGCTGAACGTCGTCGAGCCGGTGCGGACCTGCTGCGCCAGCGTGATGCCGAGCTTGTCGAGCAGCGTCTTCGAGACCTCGGCGACCTTGACTTCGAGCATCACCTGCTGCGCGCCGCGAACGCGCAGCATGTTGATCACGCGCGGTCCGGCGACCTGCGCAGTCTGCTGTGCGCCGCGCGTTTC
>JBFGOX010000050.1:0-10344 GCA_041565015.1 Burkholderiaceae bacterium | reverse complement strand
TCTCCGGCCGCCTCCAGTTCTGGCTTCGACGCAATCGAAGTTGCCACGCCCGGCACGAAGGCGAACTCGCCCAGCAGCGACGAGCTTTCCCAAGGGACCTGCCGCCGGTCTGTGCCCTGAATCACCGCTTCCCGGACGCGCTTGAACATCGACTCGACCGGCAGACCCGGCGTCACCAGGTGTCTGGCGACGTTCAGCGAGTACAGGCTGTTCGGTCCGGGACCGTCCTCCGCAACCTTGCCGGGCGCGGTGGCAAAGGCCAGCAGCGTACCCACCGGGGCGTCCATTTGCGCCAGCCCGCGCGCCGGGCGCGTCTTACCGGCAAACGGATTGTTGCGGCAGGCGTCGAGGATGACGATATTGACCCGGCTGCGCGCGTGCGACATTCGACCCAGGATGAAGCCGACGTCGAGGCCGACGACCGGAACCTCGTCCTCGCTGCGTGGTGCGACGTCGATCGGCACCAGATAGTTGTTGTCGCGCACCTGCAGCGCATGGCCGGCGTAATAAAACACCGCAATCGTTCTCTCGTTCAACCGGTCGCCGAACTCGCGAAACGCGTTCACCATCGCGGTGCGGCCGAGATTCTCGTGCCGGAAGACCTTGAAGCCCGCCTGCTGAAGGGCATCGCCGACCAGGCGGGCGTCGTTGACCGGGTTGTCGAGCGGATCCCACGAATAGGCGGCGTTGCCGACGACGAGCGCCAGCCGTTCCTCGACCATCGCGATTCCGCGCGTGCGCTGCGCAAGCGCCGCATCGGGTGATACGCACAGCAGCACCGCGAGAACGGCAAGCCAGCGTACGGCGGTAAAGGATCGGACAGCTTTCATCATCGCTTCTAATCAGCTGGCGAAGACGAGGGCGCCTTTGTCAGCAACCAGGCGAACGCCTCCTGCATCGGCAATGCGGCCACGCAGAGAAACTGCGAGCACTCGGCCGCATCGCCTCGCCACCAGACACTGCACTGCGGCGAGTGCAACGATGTCGCTCCGGTGCGGGAACGATTGCCTGCCGCCGTCGACGCGCGCAAGACCTCCGCAGCCAGCTGTTCGTCGCCGGGTCCGGCTTCGGCCGAAGGCGAGGCGGCTGCCGCGGCAGCGGCCAACTCGCTTTCGAGATCGTCCAGCGCCAGTTGTGCCTGCGGCGCTCGCCGCGCTACGTCTTCCATGACAGCGTACCAGCGTCGCGCCGCCAGTGCAGAGGCCAGGCCCGCCGTGTCCGCAGCGAGCGGCGCCGCAATCGTCAACGGGAAACGCCGGCCGACGCGGTCCTTGCTCGGGGCCAGAACCCCGACCCAGCTTGAATCGGAAAGCACGCGGGGTCCAACCCAGAAACGGTGCGGCACGATGTCGCGGTCAGCCGCTTCGCGCCACGCCTGCGCCTCGGCAAGACCGTGCTGCAGCCAATCGTCCCACGCATGAACGAAGGCGTCCGGCAACCGGCGCGAGGCGAAATCACCGAGGCTCGGCAGCTTGCCGTACCAGCCGGGCACCTCGACGGGACTGGACGAAGAAGTTTTCAAAGTCGTTGCGGACATTGAAACTGCTCCAGCGCTGCCAGACGCAGCGGATTGATGGGGCTTGCGCTCTTGATCTCGAACCGCGCGCGTCGCCCCTCGATGTCGAACACGACCAGCATGCGGTCCGCCGAGGCCCCGGGCTCGACGCGAACGCGCTCGAACAATCGCAACAGACCCCAGGGCCCCTCGAATGTGTGTCGCGCGCCGCTGCCGGCCGCGGCGGTCGATATTCCCAGCCGAACGCGCTGGATGCCGGCGCCGGCCTCGGGCCATCGCACGCCCACCGGCGCGCGCGTGTCGCGGGCAAAGCGCATCAGCTGCCCGTCGACCTCGATTTCGAGACTGGTGACACCCGCGTCGAGTTCAAGCAGCTTGAAATCGAGACGAACGCCCAGCGTGCGGCCGCCATCGCTGAACATCGCACTGCGGATCAGTTGCGCGCGCTGGAACTGCTGCAGCGCCTCTGCCGGCGCTGCGCCGCCGTCCGCAGTCAGGACGGTCCAACTACGCGCGCTGGTGTCGACATACGGCGCCAGTTGGCGCTGGAAGAATCCGTCGATCAGTCCGCCGGCGGCAAAGGTCTTGGCAAACTCGGCGCGCGAGATCTCTTCGCTGCTCGCGCGAGCGAACGGATAGCGGCCGTTCACCAGGCGAGTGCAGGGTGCACCGACCTCGCCGGCAAGCTGCCTTCCCAGGTCGTCACGTCGCGCCGAAAAGATCCGGCTGCCACTGCCGCGGGCCAGTTGTTCGAGCATCGTTTGCAGCGGATCGGGCATTCGCGCCGCCAGCGCTGCGAGTTCCCGCGCGACATCGCTCGCCGGAACGGCGGTCTTTCGCTTCACCGCGTCGTCGACGGCCGCCAGGTGCGTCGAAAGCTTGCCGAGCAGGTCGAGCATTTCACCAAGCGACGAGCGCTGGTCGTCGACGAGCCGTTGCAGCGCGTCGAATTGCTCAAGGCGCACTTTTGCATCGTCCGCCACCGCGCGCGATCGCACGCCATCGCCGGTCGTGCTCAAGTCGACCGAAACTTCGCGCGCCGCAGCCTTCAGCAGAGCGAGCAACGGCGAGTCCGTCCGGGCGAGGATCTGCGTGACCTGTGCGCTTTGCGTGAGGTCCGCCGCTTGCGCAACGCGCAGATCGGCGAGGAATTCGTGCCAGTGCTTCGCATAATCGTTGCGGTAACGCTGCTCGATCTCGGCGTAGAGGCGATCGGCCGCGGTGCCATCGACAGGGTTCGCCGCGCCGCCGAGCACCCAGCTCGATTCGGCGCTCAGCTGTTGCAGCACGTCCGCGCTGAGCTTTCGCAGTTGGCCATGGACGGCGCGTGAATACAGGGCCGGGACACCCTGCGACAGGGGTCGGCCGCTCTCTCGCACGAACACCTGCCTGGCGGCAGGTCCTGCCGCCGTCTCGACGGTGAAATCCTGCGCCGCAGCGGCGGAAAGCGCCCGTGG
The DNA here is from genome assembly GCA_041565015.1 of Burkholderiaceae bacterium. Taxonomy (GTDB): domain Bacteria; phylum Pseudomonadota; class Gammaproteobacteria; order Burkholderiales; family Burkholderiaceae_F; genus JADJWR01. Next base: position 7,371 of record JBFGOX010000050.1, on the reverse strand, counting down.
CTCGAGGCTTTGCAGGCGGATATAGGCGCGCTGCGCCAGCGGTACGCTGCCAACGCGCTTGCGCGCCTGATCGATCAGCTGCTGGTCGGGGAGCATCGGCGCGCCGACCTCGCCGCTGGCCACCAACCGTTCGAAATGCCGGCGCAATGCCGCGCTTGCCTCTGCACTGACGGTTGCCGGCAGCGTCAGGTCCCAATCCGCGCGCAGGTACGTTCCCAGCGCCTGGCGATCGAAGTTCTGACCGCGAAAAAGCATCAGGTAGGCCTTCAGCGCTTCGTAAATGGTTTCGAGATGCGCCTGCTCGCCGGCGCGCAGTCTTGCTTCCAGTCGGACCGCAATGCGCGGCAGGAAGGCTTCCTGGAGCAGGCGCAAATACGCATCCCGGCCTGCCGCCACGATCTGCGCGCGCTGATCGAGGCCCATCGTCCATCGCCATGGCGATTCGTCGGCCTGCTCGGTCCCCCCTGTTTGCAAGCCGAGTGTCCGCACCGATTCGAGCACCGGCAGCAGCGCGAGCAGCTCGGTCGGTGCCGATCTCCTTGCGCTGGCCACGTCGCGCTCGAGTTGAACCAGATTCGCGCTGACGGTCGACAGATAGCCGGTGTTGTCCGCGTACGCCCGCCACAGCAGCGCCAGCCCGACGGCGACCGCGCCGACGGTCGTTGCGATCGCGAACCAGTCGAGCAGCACACGTCGTTTCTTCCATTGCAGATTCGAACCAGCCAGGCCCGCTTCGGCAAACACGACTTCGCGCAGCAGTCGGGTCACGAAAAACGACTTGCCGGTCGGACGCGCGGGCGCCACGATTCGACTGCCCAGCCCGAGCTTGCGTGCAAGTCCGCCCAGCGCCCGGTCCATCGGCGTCCCCTCCTGCGTCGCGCTGGTGAAGTAGATGCCGCGCACCAGCGGGCGGCGCTGCGCCGCTGCGCCGTCGAAGGTCGACTGCAGGAACTCGACCAGCGTCTCGCGCAGGACGCGCCACTGCTGCGGGAACGCGTAGATCGCCGACCGGCGTTCACGGTCGCTTTCGCTGTTCAGCCGCTCGATCAGGCGCTCGTCGAGTCTTTTTTCAAGCGCGACCAGTTCGCTCGGCACGCGCACGAGCGGGTCGGACGCCGCCGGATCGGCCTCGTACGGAAACGTCACGCCCCAGACCTGCGCCCGCTCGTCCTTGTCGAAGTCGGCAAAGAATTCGATGAAGCCGGCCAGAAGATCCAGTTTGGTGACCAGCACGTAGATGGGAACACCGGCGCCCAGCTTGCCTTCGAGCTCTTCGATTCGCTCGCGCAACCGTCGCGCGTGCAGGCGTTGCTCGTCGCGGCTCGCGGTCAGCAGATCGCTGACGCTGAGGGTCAGCAGCACGCCGTTGATCGGCTGTCGCGGTCGATGCTTGCGCAGCAGATCGAGAAAGCCGAACCACGCGGCCTGGTCGGCGGCATGGTCGCTGTCCTGGGTCGTCAGCCGTCCGGCCGTGTCGATCAGCACCGCGTCGGCGGTGAACCACCAGTCGCAGTTGCGCGTTCCGCCAATGCCGCGCACGCCGCGCTTGCCCAGTTTCGACGCGAGCGGAAACTTGAGTCCGGCGTTGGCGAGCGCGGTGGTCTTGCCGGCGCCGGGCGCGCCGATGATGACGTACCAGGGTAACTGGTATACGAACGGCCGGCCGCTCAGTGCGTCGAGCAGGCGGCGTTTGCCGCCGAGGCGGCTGCGCTTCAGAAGCGCGATCGCTTCCTCGAAGCGCTTGCCGATCACCGCCAGGTCGTGTGCGCCGGGCGCCGCACCGCGTGCGGTCGAGTCCCCGCCGGCAACGAGCCCGTCGAGCAGGTGGCGGTTGCGCTGCGCCTGCCGCGCACTGCTGCTGGCCGCATAAGCGGCCGCCAGCACGGCCCAGGCCGTGATGACGACCCAGCGTGAAAGCTCGCTTTCCAGCGGGCGGGCGTCGCCGATCGTCAACAGGGGGCCCAGGAACCAGACCAGGGCGTTGGCGGCGATCAGTCCCGCCGCAACCAATAACGGACGGCTGAACAGGGCGTCGAGGGTGCGCTTCATGGCCGATCCTCGAACCGCTCAAGCCTCGGGGCGCGGCAGCAGCAGTTCGATCTCGACCCGCCGGTTGCGCGTTCGACCTTCCGCCGTGTCGTTCGACGCAATCGGTTCTGCCTCGGCGCGACCTTCGGCCCGCAGTCGTTCCGCGCGTGCGCCGTGCTGCGCCAACGCCTGTACCACTGCACCGGCGCGCCCGAACGACAGGTGCCAGTTCGACGGGAACTGGACCGAGTTGATCGCCTGATCGTCGGTGTGCCCGATCACTGCGATCTGCCCCGGCTGCGTGGCAAGCGCCGCCGCGATCCTGGCAAGCAGTGCGTTTCGGCCTTCATCGAGGCGAGCCGTGCCGGCAACGAACAGCGAATCGGCCGGCAGCACGACCACCGATCGCAGCGCCTCGTCGCGCACGCTGATCGCCCCGGCCGTGATGTCGGCCTGCAGCAGCGGCGCCAGCCGCGGCTTCGTGGCGACCGTGGCGCGCTCGAGCAGATCGCTGCGCAAGGCCGCCGGGATGGCGAGGATCTGCTGGAAGATCGGGCGTGACTCGGCGTTCAGGCGCGCATTGGCCGCCAGCATTGCGCCGACCACGAGGACGGCGCCGAGCGCCATCACGACCCACAGCGGCATCACCGCCATCGCCCGCTCGCGAAGCGTCACGCCGGTCCAGCGCGGCGACAGCGTCCGCGCGGTCTGCTGGGCAGCGGCTGGCCGGATAGTGTTCAGCAGTCGCGCGGCGATGGCGTCCAGCTGCGCGCGGCCGTTCGGCTTGCCGCGGAATCGGCCCTCGAATCCCAGCGCGAGGCAGACGTAGAACAGTTCCAGCACATCGGCGTTGGCGGCAACGTCCTCGCCCATCCGTTCCAGCAATTTGAACGCCTTTTCGCCGCCCCAGGCTTCCTCGTGAAACTCCTGCAGCAGCGTGTGCTCGGCCCAAGTGCCTTCGGCGCCCCACGGCGTCGTTGCGATGACCTCGTCGATGAACGTGCACAGGACATAGCGCGCGGCGACGATCTTCGGACGCGGCAGGCCGCTGGCTCGCGCCTCAGCCTCGAACTCCTCGACGCGCGCGAGCAACTGGCGGCGCAGTTCGCGCGGATCCGCGTGCGCCGTCGTCGCGCGCAGTTTCGCGGTCAGCGCCAGCAGGACATTGGCCGCACCGAGCAGCGGATTGATGCCGGCGACCAGTCGCTGCAGTTCGGTATTGGCCGCAGGCTTAACCGGCCTCGTTGGCGGTCTGCGCTCACCCGTCGCCGCCGGCGCCGGTGGGGTCCGATCTACAGCCTGTTGGCGCGTCTCGCTGCTGCCTGCCATTCAGCGCTTCCTCGCGGTCGTAGCGTCGATCGGCGGACAACATGCGCTGCAGCGGGCGCGAGCCGCGATCGTCAGCCGTCAGTTGCTCTGGACGCCAGCCTCGCGAAGGAAGCGTTCGCGTTGCGCTTCGCTGTCGAGGCTCTGCGCCACCTTGGTGAAGAACTCGCGCCGGCTCACGCCTTCGCCGGCCGCCCGCCTGGCGACGACCTTGGCGATCGGCCCGATGTAAGTCGTCAGCAGTTGCGTCGCACGCTCGAGCTCCTGGGCCGTCAGCGCGGGGCCGGCGGCGGAGGGCGCCGTCGGGCCAGTCTGGCTGGCAATGCCCGGCGAGGTCGGCACGACTGTCCTGCGCCCGGTCATCGCAATACAGAACGATTCGCGATCCTGATGGCCATCGATCGATGCAGACACCACTGCGACCAGCGAATTGAGGTCCTTGTGTTCGCGCGCGGCCCGGCGAACCAGCACCTTGGCCACCGGTCCGACGAAGCGGGCGAGTTCGACCTCGACCTTGGCCAGGACCGGGGCATCCCAGCCGGTCGGCGGCGGCATAGTGGTGCCGAGAACACTGGTCTTCTGCACCGAAGGTCCGCTCGGTTCGGTCGCGACCGGCCGCGACCGCGTGGCAATGATCGTGGCCTCTGAAATCGCTTCGCTGACCGGCCTGGCGTAAGCGGCGAGAATGGCGGCGCGAAACTCGGCCGCATTGTCGAACCGACGCGCGGGGCTTTTGTCCATCGCACGGGCGACGATGGGGTCGTACTTCGGCCAGCGGTGCAGCGGGTCGACCGTCGACGGCGGCTCGGGGTCGACGTAGCAGACGTCGTGCATGATCGCTTCCGGCCGGCCGCGAAAAGGCGCCTGCCCGGCGAGCAGGACGTAGAAGAGCACGCCGGCCGAGAAGATGTCCATCCGGTGGTCGGTCGGCTGGCCGAGATAATGCTCCGGCGCGATGTAGCCCGGCGTGCCCATCACAACGCTGGCATGCGTCCGGTCCGACGATTCAATGCGGGCGACGCCGAAGTCGGCCAGCTTGATCCGGCCATTGGCCATGATGATGATGTTGGCCGGCTTGATATCGCGGTGCCAGATCGAATGGCCGTGCGCGTAATGAAGCGCATCGAGCAACTGCGACATGATGCTGACCGTGTCGCGTTCGTCGAACGTCGCCGCGCGCGCCAGGAAATCGCGCAGCGAAGTGCCCTCGACGCACTCCATCGCGATATACGCGTAGCGGTCGTCCTCGCCGTACTCGTAGATGGCGACGATGCCCGGGTGGTTCAGTGCGCCGGCCGCCTGCGCTTCCTTGCGAAAGCGGCCGGCCATCGATTCGGCCTTCTCGTCTTCCTCGATCAGTTCCTTGCGGATCGTCTTGATTGCCACCGGACGCTTGATGACCGGGTCGTACCCCCGATACACGGTACCCATGGCGCCCTTGCCGAGCACGCCCGTGATCGGGTACTTCCCAAGCCGTTCGGGCGTGATCATGCGTCGGGGCCGCGTATCGCGGTCGGCGGCGTCGGCGGCATCAGGTTTCCAGCATCTTCATGGCCTGCACCATGCTCGTGCGCATGCGGCCGATCGAGCGTGCCAGTACGCCGATCTCGTCGTTCGACGCGCGCTTGAACTCGGGGATGTCGAGTTCGCCCAGGCTGACCCGGTCGGCGAACTGGGAAAGCTTGCTGACCGGACGGATGACCATCAGCCACAGCATGACGTTCAGCGCGACGCCGATCAGAACGAACACTACGGCCACCGAGCTCATGAACACTCTGAACGCCTCGTTGGCGCGCGCCAGCGGGACCCTCGTGGGCACGGAAATGATCTGCGCCCCGACCACTTCGTTCATTTGCCAGCCGAAGCCGTTTGCGGGTCCATAGCGCTCGACCATCGTCTTCGGCGCCGCGTCGACCGTGCTGTGGCAGTACAGGCACTTCTCGTTGGTGATGCGAAGAGGGCGGGCGACATAGAAAGACCCGCCTGTGGGCGTGTCGCGGTTGCCGATGATCTCGCCTGAGTCCTTGCTGCCGCGGAACTGGTTGACGATGTCCGTTTCCCACTCGACGGCGCGGTCGCGGGGGTTTGTTGGATTGAGCACCGCTTCCTTATAGCTGTATTCGGAGTGTTTCTTGCGCACCTCGTTGAAGATCTCCGTCGCCGAATAGGCAGGCACCGACTGCGGCAGGAACGTGTACTTCATCTGTGTTTCCAGCAGCGGGTTGATCTGCGACGACGTATAGGTGCGCGCCGCGATCGCGGTGTCCATCAGCAGGCGGGCATTCTCTGCGATCTCCGACTTCGCGTTGCGTTCCAGCAGCGTCCAGGACACATATCCGGTGGCTGCCAGTCCGGCCACAAAGACAAGCAGAAAGACGAGGTTGAACTTCAGTAGAAGTTTCATCTTGGCCTCACTGACGGGCGGGGGGCTGATTGGCCGGGCCGGGGGTCGGAGAAACGCCAGTATCCCTGGACGGCGGTGGGTCCTTAGGCAGGTACTTTTCGGGGAACAGGATCGGATCCCATTCCGGATGCGAGGAAAGATTGGCGATCAGTGCCGTGCGGAAGGCGGGCTCGCGCGATTTCGCGCGCCAGCGCTGAACGAACTGGCGCCGGATCGTCGGTTCGGCCTTCAGCCACGGCTCGACGTCCGCGTACGTGAACGGCGGCGCCTCTTTCAGCTTGACTTCCCGGCCACGAAACTTGTCGATGCGCAGCGGCAGCGACTCGCGAAAATGCCTCGGAAGCTGCTCGACGAACGTCCTGGGTGCCGCATTCAGCACGCCCCCGCTGACGGCCGGTGTCTTCTGGTAATACTGTCCCGTCTTCAGGGCGATCTTCAGCGGCGCGCCCTTGACACTGCGTTCCGACAGTTGGACGTCGCCTCGCTCGGCAAAGATGGTCGCGTCCGTCGCCGTGCTGTTGAACACGACCACGCCGGGTGCAGCTGGCACTTCGATCTGGGGCACGCGGATGTCGAATGTCGCTTCGTCGGCCGGACCCGTCTGCGAATTGGTCACCTTGCCCCAGCCATTGAGCACGTAGACGACGCGCTCGTTCTTGCCGCGGCTGCGGGCGACATGGATCAAGGCTCGCGTGGCCGGGCCGAACTGAATGACGAAGCGGTTTGAAAATTCGATCTGCGCGAACGCGGAATCGGCGGTTTCGAGAATGTCGCCGGCTGCAAGACGCAGGCCTTCAACCGCGGTCAATCGTTCGATGCCGCGATACAGGCGTGCTTCGCCTTCGAGAATCGTCACCGTCCCCGACGTTTCGTTGGCTGCGGCGCAACACGACGCCGTCGCCAAGGCGATCGACCAAACGAGCGAACGAACCATGCAGCCACACCTCCAGGAGCCAGTCATTGTCCGTCGAGGGCGCAGGCGGACGAATCTATGCTTCGTTCTCTGTGGGTGTCAATCGGAATGCTCAGCATCCACCGCGCCCGCGGTGCGAGGCGCCCCGGGCACGCGCGGTTGCGCCGCATCGCTGCCGGCTGCTAAACGAGAGCGGTGTATAAGATTCGGACCGCGTAGTGATGAATCCACGAGCAACGCACATGATCGGCATCCGAGTCATTTCTCGCTCGGGCGTTCCTCTTGAACGGCTCTCGCTCGACGCGCCATTGACGGCCCGTTTCGGCGATGCGGTCGGCGACATCGGACGGGGTGCGGACTGCACGCTCGTTCTGCCCGATCCGGACCGCGAGATCTCACGCAGACAGGTGCTGATTACCTGTCGCGGCGATCAGCACTACATCTGCCCGATCGGCTCGAACCTGACCGTCGAACTGAACGGGCGTCCGCTGGCACCGGAAGTCGAATCAGTGCTCGAAGTCGGCGCCGAGATCGGCATCGGTCCGTATCGCCTGCGGGTCGAACGGGTTACCGAACCCGAGGCGCGACCGGAAACGGTCGCCGGTTCCGCCAAGCAGAGCGACAGCCCTGGCGACGAGGACCCGCTGGCGTTCTTCGGTCAGCCGAAGGCGTCGGGCGCCAGCGTGTTCGGCGACCTGCT
>JBFGOX010000049.1:0-10358 GCA_041565015.1 Burkholderiaceae bacterium | reverse complement strand
TCGCATGGCCTCCTGGCAGCCGGTGCTCTATGGGGTCGGGCAGTTCCTGCATATCGCCGGGCTGGTCTGGTCGGGCGGCTACGGCGTGCAGCGCAAGGTCGCCGGCGCCGAGCAGGTGCTTCGCAGTTCGTCGGAAGTCGCCGGCATGGCGCTGATGGGCATCGGCGGGTTGATCGCGGTCGCCGGCGGGCTGCTGTTCGCGATCGTCGTGTTGCGCACCTTGCGCCGAGGCCGCCTCTGATGCCGCGGGCGTTGCGCGTGCTGCTTCCGCTGGCGTTTGCGCTGGCCGCGATCGTGGTGGTGGCCAGCGCGACGTTGCGGCTGGCGGCCAACGGCATTGGCTGCGCGCCGTGGCCGGCCTGCTACGGTCAGGCGGCCACCGCGGTAGCTGCCAACGAAGCGCCGCTTGCGCGTGCGCTGCGCCCCGTTCACCGCGTCGCCGCCACGGCATTCGCGCTGGTGGCGCTGGGCGTTGTCGCGGTCGGCTGGCCCCATTGGCAACGGTCGAAGCGCGCTGCCGGCGGTGCGCTGTTGGTCGTGACCGCGATGCTCGCGTGGGTCGGTCTTTACACGCCTTCACCACTGCCGGCAGTGACGCTCGCCAATGTCCTGGGCGGCTTCGCGCTGATCAGCCTGCTCGCCGTACATTGGGTGGCGAGCGTCCGTTTGCGTAATGGCGGGGGCCGCAGCATCCCGACCGCGGCGGGGATCGGAATCGTCCTGTTGCTCGGTCTTGTCCTGCAGGCCGGCGGCGGCGCGCTGATCAGCGCCCGGCTGGCCGGCGATGCGTGTGCGTCCGGATGCGCCGGCGCGTGGCCGGCCGGTGCGACCGCGCTGGCGAATCCGTTCATGACCGGGACCGCAGATGAACTGCTGCTCCGCGGCGGCCAGCCGCTGCAGTGGCTGCACCGGCTTGGCGGGCTGCTGCTGATGCTGGCCTGTGCGATCACTGCTGCGGCGCTGATGCAGCGGCGCCAGCGGTGGGCCGGCACGGCGCTGTTCATCGCGTTGGCAACCGGCGCGCTCGGCTTCGCGGCTGCGTCGTCGATGCCGGCGTTGCCGCTCGTCGTGCTGCATGCGCTGGCCGCCGGGCTGCTCGGTGCGACCCTGGCTGCGCTGCTGGCCGCGAGCCATTCAGAGGAGAGAAAAACATGATCGTTCTCGACGCTCGCGACTGGGAGCCTCCGCGGCCGTTCGAAGAAACGATGGAGGCGCTTTGCAGGTTGCAGCCCGGAGAGCGCGTGCGGCTGATCATCGGCCGCGAACCGCTGCCGCTGTATCGCGTGCTCGCGCAGAACGGCTACGCGTGGTTCACGGTCGCGCGCGATGACGGCGCGTTCGAGATCGACATCTGCCAGCAGACCGACGACGCCCGCTAGCGCGCGTGCTTGCGCAGCCGCTCGAGATCGCGGATGTGAATGTGCCGGCCGTGCACTTCGATCAGGCCGAGCGCCGACAGGTCGTGCAGGATGCGCGACAGGTGCTCCTGTGTGAGATTCAGCCGCGAGGCGATGATGCCCTTGGCCACCGGCAACTCGACCTCGACGCTGCCCGACGGCAGGTCGGCGGCGCAGCCTTCGCGCGGCGGCTCGATGCCGCAGTCGTGCAGCAGGAAGCCGATCAGTCGCTCGGTCCCTGAGCGGGTCGAATACGACTCGACGTCGGCCACCAGCTGGTGCAGCCGGCGCGACAGCCCGGCCAGCATGCGGCGAGCGAACCCGGGGTCGCGATCGATGTTTTCGAACACCGTGTCCTTCGGCACCAGCAGCAGCAGCGTGTCGGCGAGCGCCTGCGCGCTGACGACGTGCGGCGTCTCGAGGAACATCACCGCCTCGCCGAAGCTCTGGCCCTGGTTCAGGATCTCGATCACTTTCTCCACGCCGGTGCTGGACACGAACGACAGCTTCACCTGCCCGTAGGCGACGATGTAGGTGCCGGCGGCAGGGTCGCCGCGCCGGAACAACGTTTCGCCGCGCGCCAGGCGCAGCTGGCGCGTGCGCTCGGCAATCCTCGCCCGCTGCTCGTCCGACAGCTCCTTGAACAGCGGCATGTTCGAGATGAATGCTTCGGTGCTCGGCGCGGCGGCGGCCATGGCTTTCTCCAAAACAAGTGCGCCCGCACGCTCGACTTGCACGGGCGGGGTCCGCATTCGAAGCAGTCTGGGCAGGCGGGCCGGCGGCAGTTTGACGCCGGTCAGATCGGCACCGATGGATGCCATCCGAGGCACGGGCGGCTCTCTCCAAAGAGGTAGGCCGTCGCGCGTTTTCGCTGACGGCGCTGCGCTTAAGGGACATCAATGCCGCGCGGCAATGCTCGGCCATAGATTGCGCCGAAAGGACCAGGAGAAACCGGTGAATTGGACCACTTGGTGGCGGCTCGGACTGTTGCCGGTATTGGCCTGCAACGGACTCGTCGAGGCCATTGCACAGCAGCCGCTGGCGCAACTGGCCCCGTTCGAAGTGATCGGCATTGCACATCGGATCGAGCGTCGCCTCGACGAGGCGCCGCCGGGCGCGAGTCTGATCATGCGCACCGACATCGAACGCGCCGCGGTTTCCGATCTGCGCGAACTGCTGCGCTACGAACCGGGTGTCAGCATTGAACGGTCGACGACGCGCTTCGGCCTCGGCGAGATCGGCATCCGCGGCATGACCGGCAACCGGGTGCTGATGCAGGTCGACGGCATCCGGCTGCCGGACAGCTACCGCGTCGGCCGTTTCTCGAGCGCCTCGCGCAACCAGCTCGACACCGGACTTCTGCAGCGGGTCGAGATCCTGCGCGGGCCGGGTTCGGCGCTGTACGGCTCGGATGCGCTCGGCGGCGTGATTGCGTTCTCGACCGTCGACCCCGACGACGTGCTCGCCGGACGATCCTTCGCCGCCAGCGCCGAGGCTGGCTACGCCTCCGCTGCCGAGCGGTCCTGGCAGGGCCTGCTGCTCGCCAGCGAAGCAAGGTCGCTGCAGGCGCTGCTCGGCGTGCAGCGCAGCGACTGGCGCGAGACCGCGAACCAGGGCACGAATGAAACGGTTGGCACCGCGCGCACCGCAGCCGATCCGCAGCGAGGCTCGGGGCTGTCGCTGCTGGCCAAGCTGCTGTGGAAAGGCGGCGCCGCCGGCCGCTGGCGCCTGACGCTCGAGCATCACGAACAGGACGTGCAGACGGATGTCCTGTCGCTGAACCCGCAGTCGGTGCGAACGGTCAGCCTGCATGGCGACGATTCGATCGAGCGGCGCCGCGCCAGCTTGGATGTCGACGTGCCGAATGTGGGCGGCCTGTCGAGGTTACGGCTGCTCGCCTACGTGCAACGTTCGCTGACTCTGAACGACACCGATGACGTGCGCGCCAACACGACGGCGGTCTGCCTGAGCGCGCCCGGCACCGTGCGCTGCCGGCGCGACGTGCGCTTCCGCTTCGAGCAGCACGAGTCGGGAATCACGTGGCTGGGCGAGGCCGACGGCCCCGGGCACTGGCTGTTCGGGCTCGAGCTGGCGCGCATCCGCTTCGAGGAAAGCCGCGACGGAACGCAGACCAATCTCGTCACCGGCGCGGTGGGCAACGTGGTCGGCGGCGAGGCGATGCCGACGCGCGATTTTCCGCTGACGGAAAGTGAGCGCATCGGCGCTTTCGTGCAGAACGAGTTGGCGCCAACGCCGCGCCTGACGGTGACGCCGGCGCTGCGCTTCGATCGCATGCGGCTGAACGCGACCACCGACGAGATCTTCGCCCGCGCCAATCCGGGCCGCCCGGTCGTCGACAAGGCCGACCACGCGTTCTCGCCGCGGCTCGGCCTGCAGTACCGGTTGCTGCCCTCGACGGTGCTGAGTGCGCAGTGGGCAGCCGGTTTCCGCGCGCCGCCGGCGATGGACGTGAACCTCGGGCTCAGCAGCCTGCCCGCCGGCTATGCGGTGATCCCGAATCCCGACCTGCGCTCGGAGACGAGTCGCGGCTTCGAATTGGGCCTGCGCGGCAGCCATCCGCGTTTCGAGTACACGGCGACCGCGTTCATCACCTACTACCGCGACCTGATCGTCTCTCGCGCGCCGCTCGCCTGCCCGGCCGATCCGGCTTGCGTGCCGGGCGCGACCGGCACCTTCCAGTCGCGCAATGTCGCGCGCGCGCGCATCCACGGCTTCGAGGCCACCGCGCGCTACGTCGTGGGCGGGCCGTGGTCGGTGCGGGGCTCGGCGGCCTACGCCTTCGGTGCCGACACCGGGCGCGACCGGCCGCTGAACACGATCGACCCGCTGCGCGTCGTCATCGGCGGTGCCTACGACACCGCCGCGTTCAGCGCGCGCCTGAACGTAACGCACGCCCGTGGCAAGCAGCACATCGATCAGCGCGCCGGTGCGCTGTTCGCCACGCCGGCGTACACCGTGGTCGACCTGACCGCGAGTTGGCAACTCGCCCCGGGCCTGCGTGTTTCGGCCGGTGCCTTCAACCTGTTCGATCGCAGGTACTGGCTGTGGTCGGACGTGCGCGGGGTGACGAACCCCGGTGCGACGATTGACCGCTACACGCAGCCGGGGCGCAACTTCAGCGTGCTGCTGCGCGCGGCCCTGTGAAAACCCGGGCTCGCGGATCGGCGCGGAATTGATGCAAAGCATGGAATTGGCCTAGTAGGGCCAATAGCGTGCCGCCATTCGGCAGTTCGCAATCGTGCGCCGTTGGCGCGGTCCGGTTTCGTTTCACACAAGGAGGCAGCATGAAACAACGTTATTGGATCTGGGCCGCTGCGGTCGTCGCGCTGGCGGCGGCAACGGCATCGGTGTCGGCGCAGGAGAAGAAGGCCGGCAAGCATCCGGCCACCGAGGCCGAGACGCGCTATCAGGCCGGCGGCTCGCCGCTGGCCGGCGCCGAAATGCACCAGGACGTCAACCCGAAGGCGCCGCAGATGAGCAAGGCCGAGTTCGACAAGGGCCGGCAGATCTACTTCGAGCGCTGCGCCGGCTGCCACGGCGTGCTGCGCAAGGGCGCCACGGGCAAGCCGCTGACGCCGGACATCACGCTGGGACGCGGCACCGAGATCCTGAAGGTCTTCATCAAGTACGGCACGCCGGCCGGCATGCCGAACTGGGGCACCTCCGGCGACCTGACCGACGCCGACGTCGACCTGATGGCGCGCTACATCCAGCAGACCCCGCCGCAGCCGCCGGAGTGGGGCCTGAGCGACATGAAGAAGACCTGGAAGGTCACCGTGCCGGTCGACAAGCGGCCGAAGAAGAAGGAGAACAAGTACAACATCGACAACTTCTTCATCACCACGCTGCGCGACACCGGCGAGATCGCGCTGATCGACGGCGACACCAAGCAGATCGTCAACATCATCAAGACCGGCTACGCGGTGCACATCTCGCGCACCTCGGGCTCGAAGCGCTACGTCTACACCATCGGCCGCGACGGCAAGATCGACCTGATCGACCTGTGGATGGCCAAGCCCGACAAGGTCGCCGAGATCCGCATCGGGCTGGAGGCGCGCTCGGTCGAGACGTCGCGCGCCAAGGGCTGGGAGGACAAGTACGCGATCGCCGGCAGCTACTGGCCGCCGCAGTTCGTGATCATGAAGGGCGACACGCTCGAACCGTTGAAGATCGGCGCCACGCGCGGCATGACCGTCGGCGACCAGGAATACCATCCCGAGCCGCGGGTGGCGGCGATCGTCGGCAGCCACGAGAAGCCCGAATTCGTCGTCAACGTCAAGGAGACCGGCAAGATCCTGCTGGTCGACTACCGCGACATCAAGAACCTGAAGATCACCGAGATCGAGGCCGCCAAGTTCCTGCACGACGGCGGCTGGGACGCTTCCAAGCGCTACTTCCTGGTGGCGGCCAACCAGAGCAACAAGATCGCGGTGGTCGATTCGAAGGAAGGCAAGCTCACCGCGCTGATCGATGTCGACAAGATCCCGCATCCTGGACGCGGCGCCAACTTCGTGCACCCGAAGTTCGGGCCGGTGTGGGCCACGGGGCACCTGGGCAGCGAGAAGATCGCGCTGATCGGCACCGACCCGGTCAAGAACAAGGAACACGCATGGAAGGTCGTGCAGTATCTCGACGGCCAGGGCGGCGGCAACCTGTTCATCAAGACGCATCCGAAGTCGAAGAACCTGGGGGTCGACACGCCGCTGAACCCCGACCCGAAGCTGGCGCAGTCGATCGCGGTGTTCGACATCAACGACCTGTCGAAGAAGCCGGTGATCCTGCCGATCGGCGAGTGGGCCGGCGTCACCGAGGGCGCGAAACGCATCGTGCAGCCGGAGTACAACAAGGCGGGCGATGAGGTCTGGTTCTCGGTGTGGAGCGCCAAGGACCAGCAGTCGGCGATCGTCATCGTCGACGACAAGACGCGCAAGCTGAAGCACGTGATCAAGGACCCGAAGATCGTCACGCCGACGGGCCGGTTCAACGTCTACAACACGACGCACGACGTCTACTGAAGGAGAGCGACCGATGAAATCGGTTCAACTGGCAATGGCGCTCGCTGTGGGCGCAACGCTTGCGGTTCCGTTCGCTGCGCAAGCCGACGAGGCACTGGCCAAGAAGCACAACTGCTCGACCTGCCACATGGTCGACAAGAAGTCGGTCGGGCCCAGCTACAAGGACATCGCCAAGAAATACAAGGGCCAGGCCGACGCTGCGGCGAAGCTCGCCGAGAAGGTGAAGAAGGGAGGATCGGGCGCCTGGGGTCCGGTGCCGATGCCGCCGAACGCGGCGGTGCCCGACGCCGACATTCAAAAGCTGGTGGGGTGGGTGCTGGCGATGTGAGCCTTCGCGCCGCGCGCCTTGCGCGCAGCGCCCTTGCGGCCGCGATCTTCGCGGCCGCTTTGCCAATGGGCGCTGCCGAACTGCAGGTCGCCTCCAGTGACGGGCGCTGGCTGCTGCAGGGGAGCAACGACGGTCGCACGCTGCGCATCGTCGATGCGCGCAGCGGCAGAGTCATCGACCGTATCGCCGTTGCCGACCGTCGCGGCGTGCCCGCGCGCGTCGCGCGTATCGTCGAGGCGCCGCCGCGCCAGAGCTTCGTCGTCACGCTGCACGACGTTGCCGAGGCGTGGGAACTGGTCCATGCGCGCGGCGCCGAGCCGGCGTTCGACGGCCTCGTGCACGACTACCGCACGGGCGAGGCGATCGCGCAACGCCTTGCCTGGCCACTGCGTCGGATCGCACTCGACGAGCCGCAGCAGGATTTCCTGTTTTCGCCCGACTTCGCGTACGGCATCGCCCGGGCGAGCGACGGCAGCGTGCACGTGGTGAACCTGCACGTGCGCCGGCGCATCGAGACGCTGCGCATCGAAGGCGAGCCGCTCGTCACCGCGGGTGTCAGCTGGATCGACGGCGACGGCCTGTGCTTTGCGCTGCCCGATGCGCGCCTGCCTCTCGTGCACGTGATCGATGCCCGGCGCTGGCGCGTCGGCAAGATCGTGCTTTCAGGGGCGCCGGTTTCGCTGCAACTCGATGGCGCGCAGGTCCGTATCGACGCCGGTGGGCGACAAGACCTGTGGTCGCTCGGCGAAATGCGCCGCGCTGCGGGCTTCTGAGTTGCGACCGGAGCTGGTGCTAGTGGTCGGCAATGGACGCCGCGCCGCCGCTGGCCTGCGCTGTCGACAGCGTGCGGCAGGTCGAGAAGAGGTCGCGTTCGCCGCGATAGGCCGGCGTGCTGACCGCAAGCAATCCGAGCACCGAATGAAAGAGGTTGTCGTGCGAGACCGTGCGTTCAGCGCGCGTTCGCAGGCAGGCCATGTCGATGCCGGCCGCACGCGCGCTTTCCGGCGCCAGCCACCAGAGCATCGGCACCTCGGTCTGTTCGCGCGGCGCGATGGCGTACGGCAAGCCGTGCAGATACAGGCCGTGCTCGCCGAGCGATTCGCCGTGGTCCGAGACGTAGACGAGCGCGACGTCGAAGCGGTCGCGCAGCGTCGCCAGGTAGCGGATCGTGCGCGCAAGGAAACGGTCCGTGTACAGGATCGCGTTGTCGTAGGCATTGACGATCTGTTCGCGCGTGCAATCGCGCAGTTCGTTGCTCTCGCAGGCCGGAGCGAAGCGCTTCAGCTCGCGCGGGTAGCGGCGGAAGTAGGCCGGGCCGTGATTGCCGAGCTGGTGCAGCACGACGACCCGATCGCGCGGCTCGCCGCTGGCGAGGTCCCGCAGGCCATGCAGCAAGACTTCGTCGAGGCAGTGGTCGTCGGCACACAGGTCCGGCAGCTGCGCGTGGCTCAGGTCGCGCGAGTCGAGTCCGTCGCACACGCCCTTGCAGCCGCTCTGGTTGTCGAGCCAGACGACATCCAGACCGGCGCGGGCGAGCAGGTGCAGCAGCGATTCGCTGCGCCTGATCCTCGCCTCGTCGTAGTTCTCCCGGCCGTAGGGCGAGAACATGCACGGCAGCGACACCTCGGTCGACGTCCCGCAGGCGGTGGCGTGGGGGAAGTTGACGACGTCGAGCTGCGCCAGTTCCGGGTTGGTGTTGCGCGCGTAGCCGTTCAGCGAGAAATTGGCGGCGCGCGCGGTTTCGCCGGCGACGATCACCAACAGCGTCGGCCGTCGGCCCGCGGCGGCGGCAACCGTACGCACGGCCGGCTGCGGCGGCTCGCGTGCGGCGACCACGCGCTGTGAATCGCTGATCAGCACGCGCGCCGTCGACCACAGCACGTTGGCCGGCGTGATCGTGTAGCGCAGTTCGTGCCGGTTTCGCATCAGCGAGCTGAGATCCTGGTAGATCGGCAGCAGCGCGGCGGTGGCGGCGAGCAGCGCAGCGGCGAGCGACCCGATTCGCACCAGCGCCGCGCGGCGCCACGGGCGCTGCTTGACGCGTACGAGCCAGACCGGCGCGGCCAGTGCCACGCCGACGCCCAGCGTCTGCAGCAATCCGGGCCCGAACAGTTCGCCCGCTTCGCGCAGGTCAGTGGCGAGTACGTTGCGGACCATCGACGGATCGATGACGATGCCGAATTGACCGATGAAGTGCGTCGTGATCGCGCTGGTGATGATCAGGGCCGACAGCAGCGACCGCAGCATCTGGCGCGGCGACAGCAGGCCGATGAGCAGGAAGTACAGGGCGACCAGTGCGGCGAAGAACGCAATCGCGAAGCGCCAGTCGGCCAGCGTGTCCATGGTGCGATCGGCGACGATCGCGCGCCACAGCGGGCCATTGAACGCGCCGACGATCAGCAGCGAGGCGAACAGCAGCAGCGTTTCGGCAGCCAGTTCCGTGCGCCGGAGCATGGCGAGGATCGAGAGTCGCGAAACAGTGTGATTCATTGGGTCAGCAGCAGGAGGTACGGCTCGCACGGTCGGCCGGCGGCGTCAGCCGGCCGCCCGCGATGCGGCCGCGGGATGCGGCAAATGGGGCGAAGGTGATCGCCGCCAGCGACCACACCACCGCCGCCGACCACAGGTTGTGGCTGAGGAAGTGGGCGCCCTGCAGCATGCGGACTGCGCTGAACGAGATGCCGGCGACCAGGGCCGCGACGAGTCCTGCAGTGCGCAGTCGATCGCTGCCCGCCGCGGCTCCGGCGAAGTGCAGCGCGATCAGTGAAAAGCCGCCCGCCGCGTGGCCGCCCGGAAAGCAGCGCCCGGCCTCGGCCCGCGGCACGAACCACGCAGTTGCAAAATCGGCCGTGCCGCCGAAGAGTCTCAGATCCCACGGACAGTGATGCGCGTTGATGTCCTTGAGCAGCACCACGGCGAGCGGCCCGGCGGCCATCGCCGCGGTCGTGGTCCAAAGCAGCGCGCGGTGACGGCGCAGCCGTCCGATCCAGGTGGATGCCAGCGCCGCGGCCAGCAGCAACAGCCACAGGCCGACCAGGCCGGACTTGGCGATGCGATGGCCGATCAACTCCAGCCAACGCGATGCGCGGGCCGGAAAAACGTTCATCGCCGGATCGAACGCGGTGCCGGCCAGCGCAAGGTCGACTCCGAGCGCCTGCGACAGAAACGCCAGCAGCCCCAGCACGGCCGGGATCAGCAGGGCATGGCGGATCAGGTGCGACGCCGCGGGCCGCGCGGCGGTAAGCAAAGGCATCGGGCAAGGCGCGGCGGAATCGCACCGACTGTAGGCACGGCGCTGTCGAAAAAGCGTCGAGCGGGCGTCGAATTTCCGTCGAAGCGTCCTCGTGCCGGCGCTCAGTAGAACGAGCAGCGGGCGTAGATCCAGAACGCGACGCTGGCCTCGCCCGACGACGTGACGCGGGCTGGCATGCGCAGCATCGGCAGATAGCAGGTCTTTGCGCCGACGCCCTGGCTGCGCAGCCAGTTCTCGGCTGCATGCGAGCGAAAACCCAGCGCGTGATGCGCGCGCGGGGCGGCGCCCGGCCGCCATTCGGGCGAAAGTTCGATCAACGTCACCGCGCGATCGGTGGTCGCGGC
>JBFGOX010000048.1:0-10479 GCA_041565015.1 Burkholderiaceae bacterium | reverse complement strand
GGCCGCATCGCGCGGCCGATGACACGAGTTCCTGGCAGCCGAAGGTGCTGCTGGTGAGCGCGCTCGCCGGCGAGGGGCTCGACGAGTTCTGGCAGTCGGTGACGCGCTTTCGCGAGCTGGCGGAAGGCGGCGGTCGGCTTTCCGCCCGGCGGCGGCAGCAGGACCAGGCCTGGATGTGGGAGCGCATCGACGCCGGACTGAAGGCGCGCTTTCGTGCCCATCCTGCCGTGCGCAAGGCGCTGCCGGGCCTCAGCGACGACGTGCTCGCCGGGCGCGTGGACGCCTCGGTGGCGGCGCGGCGCCTGCTCGAGCTGCTGCATTGACGGCGCGTGGAGAACGATTTGTGCGTGCGATGCCGCTGGCGCTCGGAGAAACCGGCCTGTTGTGCGCCGGATCTTCGGCGCAATGCCCGGAAGGAGGTGCCGCGTGGGCCTGAAACCTGAAGTACTCAAGCAGCTGAACAAGCGGCGGGACGCGGTGCGCGCCGGCGGCGGCAGCAGCAAGATCGAGGCAAGGCGTGCCAAAGGCCTGCTGTCGGCGCGCGAGCGCCTCGCGGCACTGTTCGAGGACGGCACGTTCCAGGAAAGCGGCATGCATGTGCGGCATCGGTCGCAGGCTTTCGATCTCGCGGGCAAGGAGTTGCCCGCCGATGGCGTGGTGACCGGTACGGGCTACGTCAACGGTCAGCTGGTCGCCGCCTACAGCCAGGACTTCACGGTCGCCGCCGGCACGCTGGGCAATGCGCACGCAAAGAAGATCGTCGCGCTGATGGACTACGCGCTGAAGAACGGGACGCCCATCGTCTCGATGCAGGACTCGGGCGGCGCGCGTATCCAGGAAGGCGTCGATGCGCTGTCCGGCTACGGCGACGTCTTCTATCGCAACGTGCTGGCCTCGGGCGTCGTGCCGCAGATCGCGCTCGTGCTCGGGCCCTGCGCCGGCGGCGCCGCCTATTCGCCCGCGCTGAACGACTTCATCATCATGACGCGGCACAACGCGCACATGTTCATCACTGGCCCGGAAGTCATCAAGGCGGTCAGCGGCCGGGTCACGACGATGGACGAAGTGGGCGGCGCCGAAATGCACGCGATGATCAGCGGCAATGTCCACTTCGTCGCCGACGACGACCGGCAGGCGATTCGCATCGCGCAGCAACTGCTTTCGTTTCTGCCGGCCAACAATGCGGACGAGCCTCCGCATCGGCTGGCGGCGCAGCTGACCCTGGCGCGCGACGAGGCCATGAACAGCCTGATTCCAGAGCGTGCATCCGATCCGATGGACGTGCGCAGGATCATCGGGCGCCTGGTCGACGGTGGCCAGCTGCTCGAAGTGCATGCGCAATGGGCGCGCAACCTCATCGTCGGCTTCGCGCGCCTCGAAGGCATGGTGATCGGGCTGCTGGCCAATCAGCCGACCGAAATGGCGGGCGCGCTGGACATCAACGCATCGGACAAGGGCGCCCGGTTCATCCGCTTCTGCAACGCGTTCAACGTGCCGCTGGTGACGCTGGTCGACGTTCCCGGCTTCCTGCCGGGAGTCGAGCAGGAACGCGGCGGCATCATCCGGCATGGCGCCAAGCTGCTGTTCGCGTATGCGTCCTGCACGACGCCGAAACTCACGCTGATCCTGCGCAAGGCCTACGGCGGCTCGTACCTGGCGATGTGCAGCCAGGAAATGGGCGCCGATTTCGTCTACGCGTGGCCGACGGCCGAGATCGCCGTCATGGGTGCCGAAGGAGCCGTCAACGTGCTGTACCGAAAGGAACTCGCCGAGGCGGCCGATCCGAAGGCGCGGGCGGCCGAACTGGCTGCCGAGTACCGGGCGCAGTTTGCCTCGCCGTACCTGTCGGCGGCGCGCGGCTACATCAGCGACGTGATCGATCCGGCCGAAAGCCGCTCGGTGCTTGCCCTGTCGCTGCGCAAGACGCTGAACAAGCGCGAACTGCGGCCGGCGAAGAAGCACGGCAACTTGCCGCTGTAACCGGCCGAGCAACGCCACAGGACACCGCCGATGAGCGAAATGATCGTCAAGGCACTCTGGATGTACGGCGTGGCGATCGTCGTGTCGCTGCTGATCGCCGGCATCATCAAGGCCATCGTCGCCCTGCTCGGCCGCATCGAGCGGCGGCCTGTGCCGCCGGTCGCGCAACCGCTGCAGCAAGCCGCGCAGCCGGCGGATGCGGCGCCGGTGCCGCTAGAGCACGTCGCCGCCATCGCGGCGGCGGTGCAGGCGATGATCGGCGGGCACCGCATCCTGCGCATCGAGGAAGGGCGCCGGGGCGCGGGATGGGTCGGCGAGGGGCGCCTGGCGCATCACACGTCGCATGCGGTGCGTTCGGGGCGCCCGCGACGCTGAGCGCGCGGCAACGAAGGACAAGGAGGGGGCAGCGGCCATGGAAAGAAGGTTTCGCATCACCGTCGACGGGCGGCAGTACGACGTGACCGTCGACGATCTGACCGAAAGCGGCGAACTGCTCTATCCGCAGCCGGGCAGCATGACGGTGCCGGCGCCGAGCGCGTCCGCGCCTGCCAAGGCGCCCACGCCGACCCCGGCAGCCGTGGCGGCCGCCGGCCCGGGCGACGTGCTGTCGACGATGGGCGGCGTCGTCGATTCGGTTCGGGTGTCGGTCGGCCAGAGCGTCGGCCAGGGCGACGAGATTCTGATCATCCAGGCGATGAAGATGAACATGCCGGTGCTGGCGCCGCACGCCGGCAAAGTGCAGAGCATCGCGGTGAAGCAGGGCGACGCGATCGAGCCCGGCCAGGTCCTGGCAACGATCGCCTGAACACGGGGACCGGTCATGCAAGGCGCCAACGTGCTCGAACTGTTCCAGGGCCTCGCGACGCTGTTCGCGCAGGAGCCGACGGTCGCCTTCGGCCGAATCGGCCTGATCGCGCTCGGGTTCTTCCTGATCTACCTCGGCAAGAAGGGCGTGCTCGAGCCGCTGCTGATGATTCCGATGGGTCTCGGCATGGTGTCGGTCAACGCCGGCGTGATGTTCTTTGAAGGCGGCCGGATCGGCACGCTGTTCGTCGATCCGATGGCGAGCGATCCCGGCGCGATCATCGACGTGCTGCAGACCGACTGGCTGCAGCCGATCTACACGCTGATGTTCAGCAACGGGCTGATCGCCTGCCTGGTCTTCATGGGCATCGGCGTGTTGCTCGACGTGGGCTACGTGATGGCGCGGCCGGTGCAGAGCATGGTGCTGGCGCTGTTCGCCGAGCTCGGAACGATCACCGTGCTGCCGCTGGCCTACGGGCTGGGGATGACCGAAAGGGAATCGGCGGCGGTGGCGCTGATCGGCGGTGCCGACGGGCCGATGGTGCTGTTCGCGTCGCTGGTCCTCGCCCGTGATCTGTTCGTGCCGATCACGATCGTCGGCTACCTGTACCTCGGCCTGACCTACGGCTGCTATCCGTACATGATCAAGTGGCTGGTGCCGCGGCGCCTGCGCGCGATCCCGATGCCGCCGGTGGAAACCAAGCACATCAGCTCGGGCCAGAAGCTGCTTTTCGCCGTCGTCATCAGCACGCTGCTCTGCCTGCTGTTTCCGGTGGCTGCACCGCTGTTCCTGTCGCTGTTCATCGGCGTGGCGGTGCGCGAAACCGGCATTGTCCGCTTCCAGACCCTGCTCAGCGACACCTTCCTGTACGGCGCGACCTTCTTCCTCGGACTGACGCTCGGCACGCTATGCGAGGCCTCGACGATTCTCAGTCCGGTGGTGCTGAAGCTGCTGCTGCTCGGCATGCTGGCCATCCTGGTCTCGGGCCTCGGCGGGCTGATCGGCGGCTACGTCCTGTATTTCTGGTACCGGGGTCGCTTCAACCCGATCATCGGTGTGGCCGGCGTCAGTTGCCTGCCGACCACGGCCAAGGTCGTGCAGAAGATCGCCACCGAGGCCAACCCCGGCGCGGTGGTGATGCCGCACGCGCTCGGCGCCAGCATCAGCGGCATCGTCACTTCGGCGATCCTGACGGGCATCTTCGTGGCGGTGTTTCGCTAGCGCGACGTCCGATCTGGTGCACCCGCATGACTCATTTCCTCGAACCTATCTGAAAGAGCGACGATGCAGGAAATCATCCGGTTACTTGATGACAAGCGGGCCAAGGCACGCCTTGGCGGCGGCCAGAAGCGCATCGACGCGCAGCACGCCAAGGGCAAGCTCACCGCGCGCGAGCGCATCGCGCTGCTGCTCGATGAGGACAGCTTCGAGGAATGGGACATGTTCGTCGAGCACCGCTGCATCGACTTCGGCATGGAAAAGAACAAGGTCCCCGGCGACGGCGTGGTGACCGGCTACGGCACGATCAGCGGCCGCCTCGTCTTCGTCTTCAGCCAGGACTTCACCGTCTTCGGCGGCGCGCTCTCCGAGGCGCACGCCGAGAAGATCTGCAAGATCATGGACCAGGCAATCAGGGTCGGCGCGCCGGTGATCGGACTGAACGACTCTGGCGGTGCGCGCATCCAGGAGGGCGTGGCTTCGCTCGGCGGCTACGCCGAGGTGTTCCAGCGCAACGTGATGGCATCGGGCGTGATACCGCAGGTCAGCGTGATCATGGGCCCGTGCGCCGGCGGCGCCGTCTACAGCCCGGCGATGACCGATTTCATCTTCATGGTCAAGGACAGCTCATACATGTTCGTCACCGGACCGGAGGTTGTGAAGACCGTCACGCACGAAACGGTCACCGCCGAGGCGCTGGGCGGCGCGGTCACGCACAGCACGCGCTCGGGGGTGGCCGACGTCGCCTTCGAGAACGACGTCGAGGCGCTGATGATGGTGCGGCGGCTGTTCAACTACCTGCCGTTGTCCAATCGGGAGAAGCCGCCGGTGCGCAAGAGCGGAGACCCCGCCGACCGCATCGACCTCAGCCTGGACACGCTGGTGCCGAACAACCCGAACAAGCCATACGAGATCAAGGAGCTGATCTACAAGGTCGTCGACGACGGCGACTTCTTCGAGCTGCAGCGCGATCACGCGCAGAACATCATCATCGGATTCGGCCGCCTGGACGGCCAGAGCGTGGGCATCGTCGCCAACAACCCGATGGTGCTGGCCGGCTGCCTAGACATCAAGAGCAGCATCAAGGCGGCGCGTTTCGTCCGCTTCTGCGATGCCTTCAACATCCCGGTCATCACCTTCGTCGACGTTCCCGGCTTCCTGCCCGGCACCGCGCAGGAATACGGCGGCATCATCAAGCACGGCGCCAAGCTGCTGTACGCGTACGCCGAGTGCACGGTGCCCAAGGTGACGGTAATCACGCGCAAGGCCTACGGCGGCGCCTACGACGTGATGAGTTCCAAGCATCTGCGCGGCGACGTCAACTTCGCCTGGCCCAATGCCGAGATCGCGGTGATGGGCGCGAAAGGCGCGGTCGAGATCATTTTCCGCGACGACAAGGCCGATGCGGCCAAGCTGGCCGCGCGCGAGGCTGATTACAAGGCCCGTTTCGCCAACCCGTTCGTGGCCGGCGCGCGCGGCTACATCGACGACGTCATCCAGCCGCACGAGACACGCAAGCGAATCTGCCGCAGCCTGTCCATGCTGCGCGCCAAGAAACTCGAGAACCCGTGGCGCAAGCACGGGAACATCCCGCTTTGAGGCGGGGAGAGGAACACCATGTCCAGGAAGATCCTCATCGCCAATCGCGGCGCTGAGCAGCGGCCTGCCGCTGGAAACCAGAGCTTGCCTGCGCGCGCAGCGCGGGGCGATTGCGCCGCGAGGTAGCCATGTTCAAGAAGATTCTCATCGCCAACCGCGGCGAAATCGCCTGCCGCGTCATCAAGACGGCCAGGAAGATGGGCATCGCGACGGTCGCCGTCTATTCCGAGGCTGACACCGACGCGCTGCATGTCGAGCTCGCCGACGAATCCGTGCTGCTGGGCCCGGCGCCCAGCCGCGAGAGCTATCTCGTCGCCGACAAGGTCATTGCCGCCTGCAAGGCCACCGGCGCGGAGGCCGTTCATCCGGGCTACGGGTTCCTCAGCGAGAACGAGCAGTTCGCCAAGCAGGTGGAGGAGCAGGGCATCGTCTTCATCGGGCCGAAGCACTACAGCATCGCGGCGATGGGCGACAAGATCGCATCCAAGCGGCTGGCCCGGGAGGCCAAGGTCAACACGATCCCCGGATGGAATGATGCGATCGAATCGCCCGAGCGAGCCGTCGCCATCGCGCGGGACATCGGCTACCCGGTGATGATCAAGGCCAGCGCCGGCGGCGGCGGCAAGGGCCTGCGCGTGGCCTTCAACGACAGGGAGGCGTCCGACGGTTTCAGCTCCTGCCGCAACGAGGCCAAGGCGAGCTTCGGCGACGACCGCGTGTTCATCGAGAAGTTCATCGAAGGGCCGCGTCACATCGAGATTCAGGTGCTGGGCGACGCGCACGGCAACGTCGTCTATCTCAACGAGCGCGAGTGCAGCATCCAGCGCCGGCACCAGAAGGTGATCGAAGAGGCGCCGTCGCCTTTTATAAGCGAGCAGACGCGCCGGGCGATGGGCGAGCAGGCGGTGGCGCTGGCCAGGGCCGTGAAGTACCAGAGCGCCGGCACGGTGGAGTTCGTGGTCGGCAAGGACCAGAGCTTCTACTTCCTCGAGATGAACACGCGGCTGCAGGTCGAGCACCCGGTCACGGAGTGCATCACCGGCATCGATCTGGTCGAGCAGATGATCCGCGTGGCCGCCGGCGAGACGCTGCCGTTCCGGCAGGAGGACATCGCGCGCCGCGGCTGGGCGATGGAGTGCCGCATCAACGCCGAGGATCCCTTCCGCAGCTTCCTGCCCAGCACGGGGCGCCTGTTCCGGTACCTGCCGCCGCCGGCGACGATGGAAGCAGCCGCGCCGGTGCCTGACGGCGGTGGCGTGCGCGTCGACACCGGCGTGTACGAGGGCGGTGAGATCCCGATGTACTACGACTCGATGATCGCCAAGCTCATCGTGCATGGCCGCGACCGCGCGGACGCCATCGCGCGCATGCGCGAAGCGCTCAATGCTTTCGTGATCCGCGGGGTAGCGAGCAATATTCCGTTCCAGGCGGCGCTGCTAGCGCACCCGAAGTTCATCGCCGGCGACTTCGACACCGGCTTCATCGCCGGGCACTGGCCCAAGGGCTTTCGCGGCGAAGACGTGCCGCACGACGACCCGGACTTCCTCGTCGCGATGGCGGCCGGCGCCTACCGCCGCTACCTGGACCGTGCCGCCGGCATCAGCGGGCAAATGGAGGGCCACGGCGTGCGCATCGGCAACGACTTCGTCGCCGCGGTTCGGGGCGACGGCGGACACCACCGCTTCGTGCCGGTGCAGATCGTCGTCGAGGGTGCCACGCGCGTCCGGATCAACGGCCGCGAATACGCGCTGAAAGCAAGCTGGCACTTCGGCGGCATCCGCGCCGAGGGCACCTGCAACGGCAAGCCCTTCGTCGCGCAGCTGGAGCGCCACGGCCTATGGATCCGCGTCGACCACAACGGCCGCCGCATCGACGTGATGCTGATGAGCGCGCGCGCCGCCGACCTGCTGGCCAAGATGCCGTTCAAGGCGCCGCCGGACCTGTCCAAGTTCCTGCTCGCGCCGATGCCCGGGCTGCTGGTCGACGTTGCCGTCACGCCCGGCCAGGCGGTGCAGGCGGGCGAGCGGCTGGCGGTGATCGAGGCGATGAAAATGGAGAACGTCCTCACCGCGGAGCGCGACGGCACGGTCAAAGAAGTGCTGGCCGGCAAGGGCGACAGCCTGGCAGTGGATCAGCCGATTCTGAGTTTTGACTGAACGCAGGGAGCACGCTATGACCGCATCGAAGCCTTTTCGCATCCTCGGCGTGCAGCAGATCGCCATTGGCGGTCCGGACAAGCAGCGGCTGCGCGCGCTGTGGGTCGACGTCTTCGGGCTGAAGGTCAAGGGCAATTTCGTCTCCGAGCGCGAGAACGTCGACGAGGACATCTGCGCGCTGGGCAGCGGGGCGAACGAAATCGAGTTCGACCTGATGCAACCGGTCGACCCGGACAAGAAGCCGGCCGTGCACGCCACGCCGCTGAACCACGTCGGCCTGTGGGTCGACGACCTGCGCGCGGCGGTCGACTGGATGAGCGCGCACGGCGTGCGCTTCGCGCCCGGCGGCATCCGCAAGGGCGCTGCCGGCCACGACATCTGCTTCATCCACCCGAAGGGAAACGACGAGTTCCCGCTCGGCGGCGAAGGGGTGCTGATCGAACTGGTGCAGGCGCCGAAGGAAGTCATCGCCGCGTTGTCGAGCGGCGCCAGATCGTGATGAATCGATCGCGGACGTCCCGAACCGCGGCGTCGGCGTTCGTCACCTGGGCATCTGGATGCGGGCACGAGCAGTCGTCGGGTCGCGCCGCAAGGATTGCTTGAATGCGGACGTTCGCGGCGTCTGCGCCGGTTCGAGTCACGTTCGGCTCGGCTGTCGTTGTAAATATTGACAACACGACCCCTTGTTGGCGACATTTACAACACGGATGAGGAATCCCTTCTGGCGCAAAGATCTGCGCTGGACGAGAGGTCGTTCGTCGAGCTGGTGGTTTGGCGCCTGAACGAACCCGTTGTGGGATGCACCCACAGTCTCAAGTATCGGCTCGCCTATGTCGTCGATGGTGCCTGGGTCGTTAGATACGACAACGAGGCGGGGAAAGGTGATCATCGGCACGTTGGCAGTCGTGAACAGGCATACCGTTTCCGTTCCCTGGATGTTCTGCAGGTTGATTTCTGGGCGGACGTGGCCGCGTGGGAGCAGAAGGAATGAAAGTGGTGACGATCGGGGTGGCTTCCTTGGCTGGGGTAAAGGCTCGGCTGTCGCAGGCGATGCGGGGCAAATCGGAGCGGGCCGGGGCGCGCATCGACTTCGCGTCTGCGGAACTGCGATGGCGCGTACTCGCACCCAATCGCCTGGCGATTCTGCGCGCGATGGCCGGGGCGGGTCCGCTGGCTCTTCGCGAAATCGCGCGACGCGTCGGTCGCGACGTGAAGGGTGTGCACACGGATGTCCACGCGCTGCTTCTGGCGGGCGTGCTCGATCGACTCGAAGAGGGATTCGTTTTCCCCTTCGATGCCGTTCACGTCGACTTCACGCTTCAGGCCGCTGCATGACAAGCGGCGTCTGGAATTGCGCTGCAGCGGTGTGGCGGCTGCTTTCGCAGGCGCGAGGACCGCTTCCCGACGCCTCGAATGTTGCTATTGGGTCGATCGCAGCTGGCCGCACGAAACCGGTCGGTGCGAGGTAATCGAGACCCGAAGGGTCGAGCCCCGGGAGGTTCTGTTCCGGCCTCCTACGCCGCCGCCTCGCCGAGATACGCCGCGCGCACCTTCGGGTCGTGCAACATTTCCTTGGCGTCGCCGGCGAGCGAGATGGTGCCGGAGTCCATCACGTACGCGCGGTTTGCGGCTTCGAGCGCCAGCCGCGCGTTCTGCTCGACCAGCAGCATCGGGATCCTCTGCGCGGCGACTGTCCGCACGACTTCGAAGATCTTCTCAACCATCAGTGGCGACAGTCCCATCGACGGCTCGTCGAGCAACAGCAGCTTGGGCCGGCTCATCAGTGCGCGCGCCATCGCCAGCATCTGCTGCTCGCCGCCGGACAGCGTGCCGGCCAGTTGCTTCGCCCGCTCCTTGAGTCGCGGGAAAGTCGTGAACATGCGCTCGAGGTCCTCGGCAATGCCGTCGGCATCGTTGCGCGAGAACGCGCCCATCTGCAGGTTTTCGGTCACCGACATCCGCGTGAACACGCCGCGGCCCTCCGGCACCATCACCAGGCCCTTGCGCAGCAACTGATGTGGCGCCTGGCCATGCGTCGAGGCGCCGAAGTACTCGATGTGGCCGGCCCAGGCCTGCGTGCCGGTGATCGCCTTCAGCGTCGTGGTCTTGCCGGCCCCGTTGGCGCCGATCAGCGTCACCAGTTCGGTTTCGCCGATATCGAGGTCGATGCCCTTGACCGCCTGGATGCCGCCGTAGGCGACTTTCAGGCCGCGGATCTTCAGGATCGGCGGGCTCATTACGTCCCCTTCGCGCTGCGGGCGGTCCCGCCGAGCCAACACAAACGCCTTCGGACCGGTCGCGTGCCGCTCATGGCGCCACCTGCGCGCCTGCCGGTTCGGCCGGTGCGTGCGCGCCGCCGAGATAGGCCTCGATCACGGCCGGATCGCGCTGCACATCGGCGGGCGTTCCCTCAGCAATGATCTTGCCGTAGTCGAGCACGGTGACGCGATCGCACAGCCCCATGACCAGCTTGACGTCGTGCTCGATCAGCAGGATCGTCGTGCCGTCCGATCGGATGTGCGACAGCAGTTCGCGCAGCGCCAGCTTCTCGGTGGCGTTCATTCCGGCGGCCGGTTCGTCGAGCGCGAGCAGCTTGGGGTCCGTGGCCATCGCGCGGGCGATTTCGAGCCGGCGCTGGTCGCCGTAGGCCAGCGTGCGCGCCTGGAAGTCGGCGTAGCGGCGGATGCCGACGTATTCCAGCAGTTCGAGTGCACGGGCCCG
>JBFGOX010000047.1:0-10517 GCA_041565015.1 Burkholderiaceae bacterium | reverse complement strand
CTCTCCGTCGGTTACAACCGCTGCGAAGTGCGCTTCAATACCCATTCCGTGAAAGGTTTATCCGACAACGACTTCATCTGCGCGGCCAAGGCCGACGCCATCTTTTCGCAGCGTTACGGCGCGGCTGCATGAACGAGCGCCCGCGCGCGCCGGTCGATTTCGAGGCGCGCGTTGTGGCGAGTTTCGGCAGGCACTATCTGGTCGAGGACGAGGCCGGCCGGCTCCTGGAAGCACAACGACGCGGCAAGCGCGGCGACGTCGTCGTCGGCGACAGAGTCTCTTGCCAGCACGCCGGCGAGGCCCAGGCGGCGATCGAGGACATACTGCCGCGCGCGAGCCTGTTGATGCGCGCCGACGGCATGCGCAGCAAGGCGCTGGCCGCGAACGTCGAGCGCCTGGTCGTCGTCTTTGCGCCAAGGCCCGCGTTCAACGAACGATTCATCTGGCGCGCGCTCGTCGCGGCGCAGTCCGCACAGATCGCGCCGCTCGTGGTGCTGAACAAGACCGACCTCGATACCGATGGCGCGGGCGCGCGCGCGCGGGCGACGCTGGTTCGGCTTGGCTACGCGACGCTGGCAGTTTCCGCCAGGACCGAACCGGAGCCGACGCGTACGGCGCTGCTCGATGTGCTCGGCGCCCAGACGAGCCTGCTGGTCGGGCAGTCGGGAATGGGCAAGTCGACCTTGATCAACCTGCTCGTTCCGCAGGCCAACGCGCGCACGCAGGAGTATTCGTCTCGCCTCAATGTCGGCCGCCAGACGACGACCGCCTCCCGGCTCTTTCCGCTCGAAAGCGGCGCGATCATCGATACGCCGGGATTCCAGGCGTTCGGCCTATTTCACCTGCGTTTGTCGGCCCTGGCCGCGGCGATGCCGGAATTCGCGCCGCATCTCGGTTGCTGCCGCTTCAACGACTGCCGGCATCTGAACGAGCCCGACTGCGCAGTTCGCGCTGCGCTCGGCCGGCACGAAATCGATGCCAGCCGCTACGCTTTCTATATCGAACTGGCGCAGGAACGCGAATGAATCCGGCCGGGGGCCCAGGGGTGGGAACGACGTGAAACTGTTGATGCGCTGCGAACACGCGCTAGCCGCGGCGCATCTG
Source organism: Burkholderiaceae bacterium (assembly GCA_041565015.1). Classification (GTDB taxonomy): domain Bacteria; phylum Pseudomonadota; class Gammaproteobacteria; order Burkholderiales; family Burkholderiaceae_F; genus JADJWR01. The sequence goes on along the minus strand of JBFGOX010000047.1, from coordinate 9,413 downwards.
GCCGGCGCGCTGCGCGCCGCCGGGATCGAATGCGAAGTGCGCAACACGGCGCTGTCCGGCGCACTCGGCGAGATCCCGTTCCTGGAGTGCGCGCCACAGATCTGGATTCGCAACGCCCTCGACGAGGCGCGCGCCAAGGCATTGATCGAACAGCTGCGCCGGCCGGTTGAAGGCGAACACTGGACCTGCACGGTGTGCGGTGAAACACTCGAGCCGCAGTTCAGCCAGTGCTGGAAGTGCGGGAGCGCGCGCTAGGGTCCCGGGCCTCAGGTCAGCCAACCCGACAGCGACAGCAGCAGCAGCAGCGCCAGCCACAGCAGCAGCGCGCGCCACACCAACCCGATCGCCGAACGCAGCATGGCGGCATTCGGCTCCGCGAGTCCAGCGCCCTCGAGGCCCGGCTCGTCGAAATAACGCATCGATTCGGGACTGCTCAGCACGCGCTGACCCAGTGCGCCTCCAGCAGCGGCCAGGATCAGCGTGCGAGAGTCGGGTTGCGGCAGGCCGTCGACGATTGCCGGCGCGTCTGTCAGCTTGCGCCAGCAGTAAATGGCACCTTCGAAGTCGCCGACAATCGCGAATCCGAGCGCAGTCAGCCGCGACGGCAGCCAGTCGATCCACGCAAAGGCCCGCCGGGCAAATTGGCCGAACCGGTCGGCCGGCAGCGCGCCGGCGGGCGGCCGATTCCAGCGCCGGGCCAGGTACTCGGACAGGCGAAACAGGATCGGACCGATCGGGCCGGGAAGCAGCACGAACCAGAAGACCACGCCAAAGACGTGCTTGTGCGCCAGTTGCAGGCCGTGCTCACACGATTGGCGCACCAGTTCATCGGGATCGAGTTCCGCCGCCGGTGGCGGCTCGTCGGCGCCAAGCTTCCACTGCGCCAGTTCGCCGTGCGCCGCCGGCAGGTCGCCGTTGGACAGTGCGATCTGGATCTCGGTCAGCCGATGGCTGAACTGGCGAAAGCCCATCGTGAAATACAGCACGCCGACGTTTACCAGCAGTGCGAGCCACCACGACACGCTCAGCGCGAATGCATAGATGGCACCTGCAACGACAATCGCGCCGCCGACGAGCAGCAGCCAGGCGTACATGCCATGCCGGCGGCGGCCGGCATTCATCCCCTCCTGCGTCGCATCGGCCATGGCGCCCGCGACCGCGTAGACCGGGTTGCGCCCCGGCAGCGGCCGCAGCTGCTCGAGCAACAGGGTCAGCACTAGCGCGATCCAACCCACGGCCGGGATCCTCGCGGTGATTGTGGGTGCCGACGGGTCATCAGGCGCGCAACAGATGATAAAAGTTGCGCAGCATTGCCGCCGTGGCACCCCAGATGAAATAGCGACGCCCGGCAACGTAGGGCATCGCGTAAAACGTGCGGCGCACGCCGCCCACGTCGACCAGCCGGCGCTCGTGGTGCACCGGATTCATCAGGAAGTGGAGCGGCGGTTCGAAAACCTCCTCGACTTCGAAGTGGTCCAGCGCGAGCGTGAAGCCGGGCGCAACCAGGCCGACCACCGGTGTCACCACGTAGCCGGTGGCCGTGGCATACCGCGGCAGGCTGCCGAGCACCTCGACCGATTCGGCATGCAGGCCAACCTCTTCCGCGGTCTCTCGCAGCGCCGTTTCAACGGCGCTCGCGTCGTGCACCTCGACCCGGCCACCGGGAAAGCTGATCTGCCCCGCATGATCGTGCAAGTGCGCCGTGCGCCGGGTCAGCAGCACGGTCGCGCCCGTGTCGTGCATGACCAGCGGGATCAGCACTGCCGCCTCGCGCGGCGGCTCGTACGCCTGCAACAGGCGTCCGTCGGCGACGATCTCCGGTTTCCAGTCAGGCGGCGAGCAGAATCGTTGCCGCAGCGACTCGGCCGTCAAACGGTCGGACGCCACCGGTTCACCGCGCACGTGCAGCGAGTTGAACGCCGGATCGTGCCCGACGCTCTCCGGATCGAACGCAGGCCGCCGTGCGGTCGGCGTCGTCGGCTCAGAACTGCGCTGCGCCATTGCCGCAAGTCCGGCAAGCCTGCGCGACCGGATGAGCGGTCGCGCGGCCGCGGCGTTCAGTTGCCGCCCTTGTGCGCCAGCTTTTCCTTGATGCGGGCCGACTTGCCGGACCGCTCGCGCAGGTAATACAGCTTCGCGCGGCGCACATCGCCCTTGCGCTTGACCTCGATCGAGGCGATGGTCGGCGAATAGAGCTGAAAGGTCCGTTCGACGCCCTCGCCGCTGGAGATCTTGCGCACGACGAAAGACGAGTTCAGCCCGCGGTTGCGGCGCCCGATCACCACGCCTTCATAGGCCTGCGTACGCTTGCGCGTGCCTTCGACAACGTTCACGTTGACGACCACGGTGTCGCCCGGCGCGAAATCCGGAATGTTCCGGCCGGCGCTCAGGCGGGCGATTTCTTCCTGTTCGAGTTGCTGAATTACGTCCATCGTCTTTCTCCAATAACCATCGTGCTGCAGTCGTTGTTAGGCGGCATTTTCCGCTGTTTTCGCTGCGGTAGAGGATGGATCCGTCACCACCGGCGGATTCGTCCCGCCGGCACCCTGCGCAATCTCGCGCAGAAATCTTTCGTCATGTTCGTCAAGCCGGCCCGCGGCGCGCGCATCCGCGATCAGATCCGGCCGCTTGCGCAGCGTCTCGGCCAGCGCCTGCTCGCGCCGCCAGCGCAGGATCTGCGCATGGTGCCCGGAAAGCAGGGTCGCGGGCACAGCCCTGCCGCGCCACGTTTCGGGACGCGTGTAATGCGGCGCATCGAGCAGGCCGGTGGAAAACGATTCGTCCTGCGCCGATTCGATCTTCAATGCACCGGGCAGGTGGCGAACGACCCCGTCGATGATCGCCATTGCCGCGATCTCGCCGCCGGAGAGCACGAAATCGCCGATCGACACCTCCTCGTCGGCGCACTCGTCGAGGAACCGTTGATCGATGCCCTCGTATCGCCCGCAGACGAGCGTCATTGCCTCGCCCGCCTGCGCCCACTTTCGCACGCGGGCATCGGAAAGCGGCACGCCGTTCGCCGACAGCACGACAACGCGGCCGCGGCTGGCAGCGCATTTCTCCTGCGCCGCTCGCGCAGCCTGAACCGCGGCCGCCAGCGGTTCGGCCATCAGGACCATGCCGGGACCACCGCCAAACGGCCGGTCATCGACGGTCCGATGGCGATCGCTGGTGAAGTCGCGCGGGTTCCAGGTGGCAAGCTGCCAGAGCCCGAGTTCGCGCGCACGCCGCGTGATGCCGTAATCGGCAAGCGCCGCGAACATCTCCGGAAACAATGTGACGACATCGAACCGCATTGCACTCTTCTCGACTCACCAATCCGGTTCCCAGTCGACCCGAATCTCACGCCGCGCCATATCGACCCCGTCGACATGGCGAGCGACCAACGGCACCAGCAACACGCGTCCGTCGCGTCGCACTTGCAGCAGTTCCTGCGCTGCGCTGCTCAGCACGGCCTGCACCGTACCGAGATCAATGCCGCCTCGATTGACGACCCGCGCACCGATCAGGTCGACCCAATACACCTCGCCGGGCTGTGCGGGCGGAAACTCCGCCCGAGAAACCCCGACCCGCAGACCGCGGAGCCGATCGGCCTGTTCGGGCGTTTCGCAACCCCGCCATTTCGCCACCAGCGCCGCACCATGCCGCCGCACCGCGGTGACCTGCAGACAAGTGGCCGACTCGCCAACAAGCCACCAGTTTCGGCTTGCTCGCAAGGCATCGGCCTGTTGCGAAAACGGTTGCACGCGCGACCACCCTTTCACGCCGTAGGCGCCGCGCAGCACACCGACTTCGACCAGATCCGCCGGCGGCCCAGTGTCGCCCGCTGGCGGCGTCTCAGGCTGCCGGCTGACCAAATTCCTTGACCAACCTCGCCACCGTCGGCGAAAGCTGGGCGCCGACGCCCTGCCAGTAAGTCAGCCGATCGGCCGACACGCGAAATTTGGTTTCGCCCTCGGCGGCCACCGGGTTGTAGAAACCCACGCGCTCGATGAAGCGACCGTCACGCGGGTTGCGCGAGTCGGTGGCAACGATGTTGAAAAACGGACGCTTCTTGGCGCCGCCGCGGGCCAGTCGGATGACGACCATGATTAATCTTCCTGTTGAAAATCCGATGCTTGCGATACGAAAAGCTGGTGATTCTAGCCGACGACCCGGCGCGCAGCAAACCCGCGCCATCCGCGCCCACCAACCGCCGCCCGAGGCGCCGGGCACGACGCGGGCCCGACTAAGATCACCCGATCATCCTTGGCCACCGGCGTTGCCTTCGTGCCTTTTCGCCACAAGTCCGTCGCTGCGCTTCTTGCTTTTCTGCTCGGCGCAGTCGGCGCGCATCGACTTTATCTTCGCCAGCGGCGCTGGTGGCTGCCGCTGTCGGTCACGGCCCTGATGCTGCCGCTGATGCTCGGCGTGCGGAACTGGTACCAGACACCGGCGTTCTTCATTGCCATGGTGCCGATCGTGGCCGGCTTCATCGAGGCGCTGGTGCTGGCGCTCATGCCCGACGACAAGTTCGACCGCCGCTTCAACGCCAGCGCCCAGCGGCGAAACGACAGCGGATGGGATGCCGTGCTCGTTGCGATTGCCACGCTGCTCGTCGGTGCCACGGTCCTGATGACCGCAATCGTCCTGCTGTTCCAGACGATCTTCGAGCAGACGATCGGTTGATCAGAACAGGTCGAGCTGCGGACCTGCGGCGCGAGGCGCGCGAAACAGGTCATCGCGCAGATCGAAGCGGCCACGACCGAGACCCAGCCTGCCGCAGGCCCTGTCAAAACGCTGGCGGATGAGGTCGGCCCACGGGCCGGCACCTTTCATACGCGTGCCGAAATCGGCCTTGTAGTCGTGCCCCTCACGCATGTCGCGCACCCGGTTCATCACGCGCTCGGCACGCTGCGGCAGATGCACCTGCAGCCATTGCCTGAACAGCGGCGCCACTTCCCAGGGCAGACGCAGCACCGTGTAGAAGGCGGCGCGCGCGCCGGCGGCGGCGGCTGCCTCGAGGATGCGTTCGATCTCCGGTTCGTTGACGAACGGAATGACAGGCGCGACATTCACACACACCGGTACGCCCGCAAGGGCAAGCGTTTCGATCGTGCGCAGCCGCCGCGACGGGCTCGCCGCGCGCGGCTCCAGGCGAACGGACAATCGATGATCGAGCGTGGTGATACTGACGAACGCCGCCGTCAGTCGCTGCTGCGCCATCGGCACCAGCAGGTCGAGGTCGCGTTCGATCAGGCTCGACTTCGTGACGATCGCGACGGGGTGCATCGTTTCGTTCAGCACTTCGATCACCGCGCGGGTGATCCGCCGTTCGCGCTCGATCGGCTGATACGCGTCCGTCGCCGAACCGAGATTGACCACCGCGGCGCGATAGGCAGGCGCCGCCAGCTCGCGCCTCAGTACTTCAGCGGCATTGACCTTCGCCACCAGCCGGGTCTCGAAATCCAGCCCCGGCGAAAGCCCGAGATAGCTGTGCGTCGGCCGCGCGTAGCAATACACGCAGCCGTGTTCGCAACCTCGATAGGGATTGATCGAGCGGTCGAAGTAGATGTCCGGCGAATCGTTGTAGGCGAGCAGGCTCTTGACCGTCTCTTCGCGGACCTCGGTGACCAGTTCCGGCGCGAGCTCCTCGCCGTCGGCAACTAGCCAGTCGAGCGCATCGCCATCGACGCTGCGCTGGAGCGATTCAAATCGATGCGGCAGGTTGCTGGCCGCACCGCGGCCTTTGCGGGCGCGAAAAAAAGGCGCAGCCACCCCTTTGGCGGCCGCGCCGTCATCGGAGTCGTCGATCGATGACGCTTTCAGGCGAAATCCTTCACCAGCGCCCCTTGAACACTCGGCGCCACCTCCTCGACGCGCACGTCGTAAGCGGGGTGATCGATGCCGACGGCCAGCGCGGCTCCATTTTTCAGCGCCGCAATCATCGGTGACTCGAACTCGAAGCGCAGGAAATGAACCGACGACGTCTTTTCCTCGTTTTCACGGTCGAGGTCTTCGTCGGCGATCGCATGAACCTGGTCGAATCCGTCGACCTGCAGATACACCCTGTCCTCGATGCCGCGCAGCCTCGCCAGTTCCGTCTTGCGGACCTCCGGATCGCTGTATTCGATCATCATCGTCGCCTTCAGATTGTTGCCGTCCGGCACCAGCGGATTGTAGGCGTCCAGTTCGTCCTGAATTCCTTCCTCCTCGAACGTCTTCTCGATCCGAAGCATCTCCTGGATCTGGTAGCGGATCGTGAGTTCGTCCTCGAAGATCAGGGTCACATGCTCGCCGACGTGAACCTTGCGGTTCTTCTTGTGCGCCATCACCTTTTCGCGAAACTCCTTGCGGCTCTTGGCATAGGCCTCCAGCGTCAGCAAGCTGTCGCGTGAAATCGTCATGTTCATCTCCAGGCTCCGTTCAATCAAATGCCGTACGCGATACGCACGAGCGTGATGGGATGCGCGACCTCGGGCTTCTTGCCGTCAAGGGCCTCGGCGGCGTGGCGCTCGATGCCCTGCTCGATGTGGTGACCGGCAAGTTGGCAATCCGAGCTGATGAAATCAGGCTTGGCGCCAGCCATGTTCCTGAATACCGGCTTGCCGATCTTCATTGCCATCGCGTGAAATTCCTTGCGCGTGCCCCAGATGCCGGAATGACCCGAGCAGCGTTCGACGGTATTGACAGATGTATCGGGCAGGAGTTTCAGCAGTTCCTCGGTCTTCTTGCCAATGTTCTGTACCCGCCCGTGGCAGGGCACGTGGTATGAAACGGTGCCGAGCGGTTTCTTGAAGTCGGTTTTCAGCAGACCGTCCTTGTGCCGCGCAACCAGGTACTCGAACGGGTCCCACATCGCTTTCTTGACCGCCTGCACGTCCGCGTCGTCGGGAAACATCAACGGCAACTCCTGCTTGAACATCAGCGTGCAGGAGGGAATTGCGGTGACGATCGCGTAGCCTTCGCGCGCCAGCCTTGCCAGCTGTGGAATGTTGACGTTCTTCAGCCGCTCGACCGACTCGAGGTCACCGATCTCGAGCTTCGGCATGCCGCAGCAGGCTTCCTTCTCGGCCAGCACATAGGGGATGTCGTTGTGCTCGAGGATGCTGATCAGGTCGTGCCCGATGCCCGGCTCGTTGTAATTGACGTAGCAGGTCGAGAAGATCGCGACCTTGCCCGGCGTCTTGGCACCGTCGCGCACGGCAGGCCTGGTGTTCGGCTGCGCCGCCGAGCGGAATTTCTTCGGTGCGAACTCCGGCCGCCATGCGGTCCGATCGATGCCGAGCACGCCCTCCATCGCTGCCCTGCCGGGCACGCTGCGATTCACCGCGTTGATCGCCTGCGTGACGATCGGGATGCCGGCAAACAGGCCGACCTTGTCGGTCGACGTCATGAACTTGTCGGTTGCCTTGGCGCCGTGCTTGCGGAAATGCACCGCCTTGGCGCGCAACATCAGGTGCGGGAAATCGACATTCCACGCATGCGGCGGAACGTATGGACACTTGCTCATGTAGCACATGTCGCACAGGTAACACTGGTCGACAACGTGCTTGTATTTGTCCTTCGGCACCCCGTCGACCTCGCCGGTCGGACCATCGTCGACCAGATCGAACAAGGTCGGAAACGCGCCGCACAGGCTCACGCAGCGGCGACAGCCGTGGCAGATGTCGAAGACACGCTCGAGTTCCTTCTCGACCTGCGACTCGTCCCAATAGGCATCGGTCTTCCAGTCGATGGGATGGCGGGTGGGCGCTTCGAGGCTACCTTCTTTGACGATCATGGACTTGTCCTGGCGGATTGGTATTCGGCTTTTTCACAGCCCACCGCGGCCGGCACTGCGCTCTGAAAAACGGGCCGCTTTCATGCGGCCCGCGCAAGCGACAAGGGCCCGCTGCGCGCCAGCGGGCCGCACGGACCTAGACAGCCCGGACGTCAGTCGGCAATCGCGTCGAGCGTCTTCTGGAACTTGTTGGCATGCGAGCGCTCGGCCTTGGCCAGCGTCTCGAACCAGTCGGCGATCTCGTCGAATCCCTCTTCGCGCGCCGCCTTCGCCATGCCCGGGTACATGTCCGTGTACTCGTGCGTTTCGCCGGCGATGGCGGCCTTCAGGTTCGAACGGGTCGGGCCGATCGGCAGGCCAGTGGCCGGGTCACCGACCTGCTCCAGATACTCCAGGTGGCCATGTGCGTGGCCGGTCTCGCCTTCCGCCGTCGAGCGGAAGACAGCGGCGACGTCGTTGTAGCCCTCGACGTCGGCCTTGGCCGCGAAATAAAGATACCGACGGTTGGCCTGCGATTCACCGGCAAACGCGTCCTTGAGATTCTTTTCCGTTTTCGTTCCTTTTAGCTGTGCCATGGCAAGACTCCTGATTCGATTCAGTCGGAGGAAAAACCCGGTGCGCCGCTCGAGACGACGCAGCCAAGCCAACAGACGATAAGTGCCGGGTGGCGTTTGGACAAATGAATTGTCATAATTTTACCGATAGCTGCTGTCTATCGGATGCTCGGCAAGAAATCGTACCTGCGTTGCGCCGTCAACCTGCTGATCCCGGTTAACGTCCCGACACCCAGAGCCGGGAGCGGCGGCTCGGAACGATCAGAACTGTTCGGCAGCCAGCGCCAGCACGCCGGCCGATCCCTCGACGATGCTCAGGCGCAAGCCGGGCGCCGTGGTCAGCATATGGTCGGCAAAGTACCGCGCCGTGGCGATCTTGGCCGCAAGAAACGGCCGTTCTTCAGCACCCGCACTGAGCGCGCGCCCGGCCAGGGAGGCCGCGCGCGCCAACTGCCAGCCGCCAGTGACGATACCGGCCAGTTGCAGGTAGGGGACGGAGCCCGCAAAAACGCCGCGGATGTCGGATTTGAACTGACCGACGACGTAGTCGACAGTCGTTTCGAACGCTTCGACCGCAGCAGCCAGTTGCCTGCCGATCGCGACCAGATCGGCGTTCGAACTCGCGCCCAGATCGGCAGCCGTCTGCCGCATCTGCCCGATCAGGTACCTGGCGACCGCGCCGCCGTCTCGCGCTGTCTTGCGGCCGACGAAATCATTGGCCTGGATCGCGGTCGTGCCCTCGTAAATCGTGAGGATTCGCGCATCACGATAGAACTGTGCAGCGCCCGTCTCTTCAATGAATCCCATGCCGCCATGAATCTGGATACCGGCGGAAGCGACGTCGATCGACATTTCCGTCGACCAGCCCTTGACGATCGGCACCAGAAACTCATAAACGGCTTTCGCCTGTTTGCGCCGGTCCGCCTCCGGATGCCGGTGCGCGAGGTCACACCAGGCCGCAGCAACATAGGCGATCGCGCGCGCCGCCTCGGTGCTGGCGCGCATGAACATCAGCAGCCGCCGTACGTCCGGATGCTCGATGATCGGCACCGGGCTGGCCGAGCCCACGACGGCACGGCTTTGCACGCGTTCCTTCG
>JBFGOX010000046.1:0-10577 GCA_041565015.1 Burkholderiaceae bacterium | reverse complement strand
GGCGCGCCGCCGGCGAGATACAGTTTGTCTGCACATCGCGCGGCCGGTGTGCGTTGACCTTCGGGTCGGCCATGTCGGTTGCGGATGTGTCCTTTTCGGTTGGTTGCTCTCCGGAGCAGCACGCGAACGGATTCACCGCAAGGTGGATTTGTTTCCGCGATTCGATCCGCGCCCGGCCTGCCCGGGGGCGGATTTTTTTTGCCGCGCCGGACAGGGGCAGCATGCGACTCAGCCGGTCGCCAGCCTCGCCGCGCTTTTGGGCTGAACAGCGATGCCTGGCAAGCCACTCGAAATCGCGTTGCGTGCGCCGATGCTGACGGCGCAGATCCGGACGCGTCGGGCCGCGGCGACGCATTTCGGGCGGGCACGCGTCGCCGGCAGCCTTTTCATGGACCTCGATGCGTTTGTCCTGCCGCTGCGGCGACCTTCGCCGGGCGTGGACTGATCGACGATGCGAGCCGAACTGCTGCTCCCCGTTCTTGCACTGCTGCCGTTCGCCGGCGCGCTGCTCGTGCTGGCCACGCCGAACGCGCTGCGCCGGCGCGCGGTGTCTTTGGCGGCCGTGGTCGCCCTCGCGGCCACTTCGCTGGTGCTCGCCGCCGCGCCGGCGATCTTCTTTGGCGAGGTGTTGACCTGGCGGATCGACTGGATGCCGCAACTCGGACTTGCCTTCGGCTTGCGCATGGACGGCCTGGCCTGGCTGTTCGCGCTGCTGATCAGCGGCATCGGCGTTCTGATCGTGCTGTACGCGGCGTATTACCTCGACCCGGAGGATCCGGCGGCGCGTTTCTTCGGCTTTCTGTTGCTGTTCATGGGCGCAATGCTCGGCATCGTGCTGGCCGACAACCTGCTGTTGCTGGTCGTGTTCTGGGAACTCACCAGCCTGTCGAGCTTCCTCTTGATCGGCTACTGGAACAGCGAAGCCGAAGCACGGCAGGGCGCGCGCATGGCGCTGACGATCACCGGCGCCGGCGGCCTGGCGCTGCTCGGCGGCGTGCTGCTGCTTGGCGAAATCGTCGGCGGCTACAGCCTCGAACTCGTGCTCGCCTCGGGCAATGTGATCCGGGCTCACCCGATGTATCCGGTGGCGCTGGTGCTGGTGCTCGCCGGTGCTTTCACCAAGAGCGCGCAGTTCCCGTTTCACTTCTGGCTGCCGCATGCGATGGCCGCGCCGACGCCGGTGTCGGCCTACCTGCATTCGGCGACGATGGTCAAGGCCGGCGTGTTCCTGCTGGCGCGCCTGTATCCGGCGCTCGGCGGCTCGGAACTGTGGTTCTGGATGGTGGCGCCGGTGGGTCTGGCCACGCTGCTGATCGGCGCCTACATCGCCATCTTCCAGCACGACCTGAAGGGACTGCTCGCGTACTCGACGATCAGCCACCTGGGCCTGATCACGCTGCTGTTCGGCATCGACTCGCGGCTGGCCGTGGTCGCCGGCGTGTTCCACATCCTCAATCACGCCACGTTCAAGGCGTCGCTGTTCATGTCGGCCGGCATCATCGATCATGAGGCCGGCTCGCGCGACATGCGCAAACTGGCCGGGCTCTGGAAGTCGATGCCGATCACCGCCGTGCTGGGCATGGTCGCGGCCGGCGCGATGGCCGGCGTGCCGCTGCTCAACGGCTTTCTGTCGAAGGAAATGTTCTTCACCGAGGCCGTGAGCCGGGACACCGGCGGCGCGATGAACTGGCTGCTGCCGGCCGGCGCCACGCTTGCCGGACTTTTCTCGGTCGCCTACAGCGTGCGTTTCATTCACGACGTCTTCTTCAACGGCGAGCCGAAGGGCCTGCCGAAGACGCCGCACGAGCCGCCGCGATTCATGCGCCTGCCGGTGGAGATCCTGGTCGTGCTGTGCGTGCTGGTCGGCCTTTTCCCGTCGCTGATCATCGGCCCGTTGCTGGCGGTGGGCGCGCAGGCGGCGTTGTTCGGGGGGCCTTATTCGCCGCTGCCGGCGTACAAGCTGGCGATCTGGCACGGGCTGAACCTGCCGCTGGCGATGAGCTTCGTCGCGCTCGTCGGTGGCTTCGTGCTGTATTTCGTGCTGCATGCGCACGTGAACCTGCACAGCCTGGTCAGGCTGCCGCTGTGGGTGCAAAGCGGCGGCCGCGAGGCCTTTCTCCGCTTCACCGAAGTGAAGGTCTGGTCGGCGCGTGCGCTGACCGATCTGCTCGAAACCGGCAGCCTGCAGCGCTACCTGTTCCTGCTCGTGCTGGTGGCGGTACTCGCCGGGCTGCTGCCGTTCTTCGAAGCCGGCTTCGCCGCGAATACGGCGGCCGCGATTTCGACGCCGCTGCATTTTGGTGCCGTCGCGGTTTGGCTGGTCGGTGTCGCGGCGGCCATCGGCACCGCCGTCATGTATCGACGGCGGCTGCTGGCGCTGTTGCTGCTCGGTGCCGTCGGCCTGGTCGTCAGCCTGACGTTCGTCTACCTGTCGGCGCCCGATCTCGCGCTGACGCAGCTGCTGGTCGAGATGGTGACGATCATCCTGATGATGCTGGCGCTGTTCTGGCTGCCGGCCGAAAGCCCGCCCGAGCGCAGCCACTTCTATCAGGTCCGCGATGTGCTGCTGGCCATCGTCGCCGGCGCCGGGGTGGCCGCATTGTCGTACGCGCTGATGACGCGGCCGTTCGATTCGATCTCGCCGTACTTCCTGCGCGTGGCCGTGCCCGAAGGCGGCGGTGCCAATGTCGTCAACGTGATCCTGGTCGATTTCCGCGGCTACGACACGATGGGCGAGATCACCGTGCTGGGCATCGCCGGCGTCGTCATCTACGCGATGCTGGCCGGCTTCACGCCACCGCCGCAGCCGCTGCCGCCGCCGCAGACGCGCTCGGCGTTTCTGCCGCTGATCTCGCGCCTGCTGCTGCCGCTGGCGGTGCTGCTGGCGCTGCACCTGTTCCTGCGCGGGCACAACGCGCCAGGTGGCGGCTTCATCGCCGGCCTGGTGCTGGCGCTGGCGTTGATCCTGCAGTACGTGGCGCACGGCCAGAACTGGGTCGAGGCGCGGCTGCCTATCGACTATCGCAGCTTCATCGGTTGGGGCCTGCTGATTGCGGGCAGCGCCGGGATCGGCAGCTGGTTCTTCGACGCGCCGTTTCTGACCAGCAGTTACGCGTACCTGACGCTTCCTGTCATCGGTGCCGTGCCGCTGGCCACTGCGGTCGTCTTCGATCTCGGCGTGTTCCTGACCGTGGTCGGCGCGACGATGGTGGCGCTGGTGTCGATCGGCAAGCTCAGCTCGCCGCCGGGCGCCGCGGGGCAGGGCGCGCCATGACGATGGAACTGCTGCTCGCCGTCGGCCTCGGCGTGCTGACCGCCTCGGGCACCTGGCTGCTCCTGCGCGCGCGCGCATTCGACGTCATCCTCGGCCTGACGCTGCTGTCGTACGCCGTCAACGTGTTCATCTTCCTCACCGGCCGCGTGCGCGCCGGCAGTCCGCCCATCATCAGCAAGGATCTGGCGCCGACGCTGGCGCACTATGCTGATCCGCTGCCGCAGGCCCTGGTGCTGACCGCCATCGTCATCAGCTTCGCCATGACCGCGTTAATCCTCGTCATCGCGTTGCGCGCGCATTCGACGCTGGCCAGTGATCACGTTGACGGGCAGGCTGCCGACCAGAAATCGGACTCTGACCCCGATTTGCGAGGCGGGCGATGAGTGCGACGCACTGGATCGTTGCGCCGGTCGTGCTGCCGATGCTCACTGGCGCGCTGCTGGTGCTGATCGAACGGCGGGAACCGCGCTTCACGGCGCGGCTGTCGTTCATCGCGACGGCGCTGCAGCTGGCCATCGCCATCGGGCTGGCGACGGCGGCGGCCGACGGCACCGTGCGCGCCTACCTGCTCGGCAACTGGGCCGCGCCGTTCGGCATTGCGCTGGCGCTCGACCGCCTCTCGGCCCTGATGCTGCTGTTGACCGCGCTGGTGGCGCTGGCTGCGGTGCTGTACGCGAGCACCGGCCGCGACCACAGCCGCATCGATCGGCTCGGCCCGCACTTTCATGCGCTGTTCCAGTTCCAGCTGATGGGACTGAACGGCGCCTTCCTGACCGCGGATCTGTTCAACCTGTTCGTCTTTTTCGAGGTGCTGCTGATCGCTTCGTACGGGCTGCTGCTGCACGCTGGCGGCGGGCGCCGCCTGCGGGCGGCGATCCATTACGTCGCCTTCAACCTGACCGGTTCGACGCTGTTCCTGATCGCCGTGGCGTCGCTGTACGGCCTGACCGGCACGCTGAACATGGCCGACCTGGCGCAACGCGTGCCGCTGCTGGCGCCCGAAAATGCGCTGCTCGCACGCAGCGCCGCGCTGTTGCTGCTGGTGGTGTTCTGCGTCAAGGCGGCGCTGCTGCCGCTGTACTTCTGGCTGCCGGCGGCGTACGGCGCGGCGGCGGCGCCAGTGGCCGCGCTGTTCGCGATCATGACCAAGGTCGGCGTCTACGCTGTGGCGCGCATGTACACGCTGGTCTTCGGCGCCGACGGCGGACCGGTGGCCGACGTCGGCGTGCCTTGGCTCACGGTGCTGGCGCTGGCTACCGTTGCGCTGGCAGCGGTCGGCGCGCTGGCCGCGCATCACTTTCGCGTGCTGATCGGCTATCTGGTCATCGCATCGGCCGGCACGCTGCTGCTCGCGGTGGGGCTGGGCGCGCCAGAGACGGTTGCGGCGGGACTGTTCTATCTGGTGAACAGCACGCTGGTCGTCGCCGTGCTCTACCTGCTCGTGGACCGCATCGATGCGCAGCGCGGCGACGTTGCCGATTATCTGGTTCCGGCGCACTTCGGCCCCGAACGGCCGCTGCTCGGCGCGCTGTACTTCATCGCCGCGATTGCCGTGTGCGGACTGCCGCCGCTGGCCGGCTTCCTCGGCAAGTCGCTGCTGCTCGCCGCCGCCTGGCACACGAGCTACGCTGCCTGGGTGTGGGCGGTCGTGCTCGGCTCGAGCCTGGCGGTCATCATCAGCATGGCCCGCGCCGGCAGCCGCGTGTTCTGGAAGCCGGCACTGGCGACGAGCCAACCGCTGACGCGAACCGTGGCCACGGCGCCGGCGCAACTGGCTGCGGTCGCCTTTCTCTTCGCGGCCTTGGTGCTGAGCACAACCGGAGCAGGCGGCGTGGCACGCTACACGAGTGCGGCCGCCGAGCAGTTGTTCGAGCGGCGACCGTACATCGATGCCGTGCTCGGCGCGACGCCGGGACCGCCGGCGCTGCCGATTCGCCAGATCATCGGCGACAAGCCAAAGGACAAGCGATGAGCGCCGCACGGCCGCTCCGAAGGCGCTCACTCCCCCTAGGGGGGACAGCCCGCAGGGCGAAGGGGGCGCGATGAGAAGGCTCGTCCCCGCGCCGTTGCTGTCGGCGACCTTGTTCGTCGTCTGGCTGCTGCTGGCCAACACGCTCGATCCGGCGCACCTTGTCCTGGCGGCGATCATTGCCGTAGTCGTGCCGTGGTTCACCGAAAGGCTGCGGCCCGAGCGGCCGCGGCCGAGGAAGCCGCTGGTGATCATTCGGCTCGGCCTCATCGTGCTGTGGGACATCGTGCTGTCGAACATCGACGTGGCGCGGCGCATCCTCGGTCCGGAATCCGCGATCACGCCGAGCTTCGTCTGGGTGCCGCTGGAACTGACCGACCCGCACGCGATCCTGTCGCTGGCGGGGATCATCACGATGACGCCCGGCACGTTGTCGGCCGATCTGTCGCCGGATCGCCGCTACCTGCTGGTGCATGCGTTCAACGTCGACGATGAGGCGGCGCTGATCGCGCAGATCAAGGCGCGCTACGAGGCGCCGCTGAAGGAGATCTACGAATGATCACCGCCGCCGTCCTGCCGATCGTCATCGCCGCCTTCACGCTGGCGCTGTTGATGAACCTGTACCGGCTGCTGCGCGGGCCGGGACTTGCCGACCGCATCCTCGCCCTCGACACGCTGTACATCAACGCGCTGGCGCTGCTGGTGGCGGTCGGCATCCGCTTCGGCACGCCGCTTTTCTTCGAGGCGGCGCTGGTGATCGCCGCACTCGGCTTCGTCGGCACCGTGGCGCTGGCGAAGTTCGTCCTGCGCGGCGACATCGTGGAGTAGGGCATGAAAGACCTGCCGCTGCTGCTGGATCTGCTCCTGGCTGCGCTGCTCGTGATCGGCACCGCATTCGCGCTGGTCGGCTCCTATGGGCTGGCCAAGCTGTCGGATTTCTTCAAGCGCCTGCACGGACCGACCAAGGCGACGACGCTCGGTGTCGGCTGCGTGCTGATCGCCTCGATGCTGTACTTCACGTTCCGACCCGGCACCGACGGTGCCAGCCTGCACGAACTGCTGATCACGCTGTTCCTGTTCCTGACCGCGCCGATCTCGGCGCACCTGCTGGTAAAGGCGGCGCTGCAGCTTGAGCCTGGCGCGCGGCCGCCGCCGCCGTCAGCGGCCGGAGCGGCCGATCAGGACCAGGGCTTGCGCCGCAGTTGAGTCACGCCGCGAGTTGACCGGCCGCCGGGGCAGGTCGACGGCGCTTCAATGCGGCCCAGCCGAACGCGCCGGTGCCCTGATCGCCGAGCCGGCTACGTCAGCTGCAGCAAGACGGCCCCCTCGGAGACGGCGGGCGGGTTCGTCTTCAGGTCGCCGGCGTTCTTCTGGATCCACTGCCGCGCCACCTGAACGCTCTGATCGGCGCCGGCCTTGTCCTTGCAGATCGTCACCGACACGCCGCCTTCGGCCGTCCTGATCAGCGCGTAGCTGACGAGTCCTTTTACCGTTCGCAGCTCCTTTTCGACGTCCGGCTTATTGGCGTCGAGCAGATCGAACAGTTCTTTGGCGCCGGTTCCCGAATAGCTTCTGATCACTGCATGCATGAACTCGCCTCCTGATTGTTGCCTTGACAAGCCTGATGGCACCGCAGCTTGAACAAGCTTGCGGGCGAAGTCAGTATCGCACCGGCTTTTCGATTCCGAATGTTTGTGCAGCGCTTTGCCGTGCGCGTATGCGGTACCAAGCGGAGCGAACCCACGCAATGACGGGGACGATTGGTAGTCGCCTGCACGCAGTGCTTCCCAGCCTGCTGGCGCTGGCGCGGCGCGTTTCGCAGCAGGACGATCACCCGCCGCGCTTGCGGCGCATCTGCTCAACCGCCGGCGCTGAATTGATGTTCCGCGTCGGGCGCGTTCAGTGTGCCGGTCGCCTCGTGACTGCCTATGCGCGGACGGGGTGCGCGGTGCATCGCCTGCAGGTCAACTGCTGGTGGCGAAGCAGGCGCAATGATCGTCGAGGCGTACGAAACGGGTCGCTGGCCGCGCATGACGATCGTTTCGCGCCGGGCCTTCGCTGGCTCCGCGCGCCTGCTCGCCGCCCGCTCAGTCGTCGAATGGCGCGCCGGCGGCGAGGCGCCGCAGCAGCGGCGTGAGCGTGGGCAGCGCCGCCCGATCGAGCTTGCCGGCGGCGGTGTGCGGCAGCGCCGGAAGCAGGCAGATGCGCCGCGGCCGCTTGTGCGGTGACAGCCGCGAGCGCAGGTACTCGGCGAGCGCGGCTTCGTCGAAGTTCTTCCCCGGCACAACCAGCGCCGCGGCGACCACCTGTCCCCAAGGCTCTTCAGCGGCCCCGAAAACGCCGGCCGCACTGACGCCGGGGAACATCTCCAGCACGCGCTCGACCTCGACCGGCGATACGTTCTCGCCGCCGCTGACGATCAGGTCGGCGCGCCGACCGTCAACGTGCAGGCAACCCCCGGCGTCGATCGCACCCAGATCGCCGGTGTCGAACCAGTCGCCCGGCTGCAGCGGCGGCTCGCCGAGGTAGCCGGCCATCAGCATGGGGCCCCTGACGTGGATGCGTCCGTCGGCGATCCGGATCTCGGTGCCGGCGAGCGGTCGGCCGGCGGCGAACCGCGCTGTGTCGAAGCGGCCTTCGTATGGCGTGGCGACGACCTGCGAGCACGTCTCGGTGCAGCCGTAGGTGATGATGACCGGCAGCCGGCGCTCGGCTGCGAGCGCAAGCAATTGCGGCGGCGCCGCCGCGCCGCCGAGCAGCACCGCGCGCAGGAACGGCGGCGGCTTCCAGGCCGGATTGGCGTCGAGAACGCAGGCGAGCATCGTCGGCACCAGCGAGGCGAGGGTGACGCGCGCCTCGTCGACCGCCTGCGGCAGCAGCGCGGGATCGAATGCCGGCGCGAGCGCGACCGCACGCCGGGCCGCGAGGCAGCGGGTCAGGATCGACAGCCCACCGATTCGCGCCAGCGACATCGCCAGCAGCCAGCAGTCGTCAGCGCGCCAGCCGAGATTCGCCGCGTTCGCGTGCGCCGAGGCCTCGAGCGCCGCGCGGGTCAGCACCACCGCGCGCGGCCTGCCGGTCGTTCCGGAGGTGAACAGCACCGCGGCCGCATCGGCAGGCGGCGGGAGATGCGCCTGTGCCAGCGCGTTCTGCTCGCCCAATTCGGCCGCAGTCAGGCGCGGGTGCAGCAGCAGCGCGGGGCGCCTGGCCTCGAGCAGCGCATAGAGTGTGATGACGCTGGCGAGCGTGTTGCCGGCGTTCAGCGCGAACGGACGAGCAGGCGCGTCGACGGGCAACTCGCGCAGCCGAGCCCGCGTCAGCTCGGCGAGGCGAGCGAACGTATAGCGCTCGGCGCCGATCGTCAGCGCGGTTGCGTCGGCGGCCTCGCGAGCCGCTGCGAAGATGGACAGTGCGTCGCTCAAGCGCTTCGCTTTGCCGGCGTCGGCAGCGGTCGCGCCATCACGGCAGGCGCGGAAACTTGCGGAAGTCCGGCTTGCGTTTCTCGACGTAGGCGTTGCGCCCTTCCTGGCCTTCTTCCGACAGGTAATAAAGCAACGTCGCGTTGCCCGCCAGTTCCTGCAGGCCGGCCTGCCCGTCGCAATCCGCGTTCAGCGCCGCCTTCAGGCAGCGCAGTGCAATCGGACTGTTGGCAAGCATCTCGCGGCACCACTGCACCGTTTCGGCTTCGAGCCGCTCGTACGGAACAACGCTGTTGACCAGACCCATGTCCAGCGCCTGCTGCGCGTCGTACTGCCGGCACAGGAACCAGATCTCGCGCGCTTTCTTCTGGCCGACGATGCGGGCCATGAAAGCGGCGCCGTACCCGCCGTCGAAGCTGCCGACACGCGGCCCCGTCTGCCCGAAGCGCGCGTTGTCGGCGGCGATCGTGATGTCGCAGATCAGGTGCAGCACGTGGCCGCCGCCAATCGCGTAGCCGGCGACCATCGCCACGACCGGCTTGGGCAACGTGCGGATCTGCCGCTGCAGGTCAAGCACGTTCAGGCGCGGAACGCCGTCGGCCCCGACGTAGCCACCCTTGCCGCGCACGCGCTGGTCGCCGCCCGAACAGAAGGCCTCCTTGCCCTGGCCGGTGAGGATGATCACGCCGATCGCCGGATCATCGCGCGCATCGGCAAACGCGGCCTGCATCTCGCGCACGGTTTCCGGGCGAAACGCATTGCGCACTTCGGGCCGATTGATGGTGATCTTCGCGATGCCTTCGTCTGCCTTCGCATAGACGATGTCCTGAAATCCCGGCACCGCCTTCCATGGCGGAATCGCCGGCTGGCTCGATTGTTCCATCCCTTTCTCCACGTATTCGTTGCCTTCGACCCCGGCGTCGATCAGATGCCCGTCAGCGGGTCGGTGAAGTCGCCAGGACCGTCGGCCGCCGCAGGTTGCGGCGCGTCGTTTTCAGTCGACTTTCGCGCCCGAGGCACGCACCGCATGCGCCCATTTTTCGGTGCTCGCCGTGATGTGCCGGGCAAGTTCCTCGGGCGTGCTCGGCACGGGCTGCGCGCCGCGCGCGCGCAGGGCCTCGGCCACGTGCGGGTCGTCGAGCGCCTGCCGGATCGCGGCGTTGAGCTTCGCGATGATCGGTGCCGGGGTGCCGGCCGGCGCAAAGATGCCGTCCCAGGCGCTGGCCTCGAAGCCGGGTACGCCCGACTCGGCGATCGTTGGCAACTCGGGCGCGCCGGGATAGCGCGCCAGCGTCGAAACGGCGAGCCCGCGCGCGCGACCGTCCTTCGACAGCGGATAGGCGTTCGGCATCACGTCGATCATCATCTGCACCTGGCCGCGCATCAGATCGGTTACCGCGAGCGCACCACCGCGATAGGGCACGTGAACGATGTCGATGCCGGCCATCGTCTTGAACAGTTCGCCGGCCAGGTGCGACGTCGTTCCGTTGCCGGCGGAGGCGAAGTTGATCTTGCCCGGATTGGCCTTCGCGTAGCGGATCAGTTCGCCGACCGAAGCGACCGGGAACTCGGGGTTGACGATCAGCATTGCGGCGATCTGCGTCATCCGCGACACCGGCGCGAAGTCCTTCACCGGGTCGAACCGCAGGCTGCGATACAGGCTGGCGTTGATCGCATGCGTGCCGTTGGTGCCGTACAGCAGCGTGTAGCCGTCAGGCGCAGCGTTGGCCACGAACTCGGCGCCGATGTTGCCGCCGGCGCCGGCCTTGTTCTCGATCACGATCGTCGCACCGAGCGCGCGCTCGACTTTCGGCATGTTCGTCCGCGCCAGCGTGTCGGCGCCGCCGCCGGGCGGGAAAGGCACGACGAGCTTGACCGGGCGAATGGGGTACTCGCCGGCCATCGCGGTGGCGGC
>JBFGOX010000045.1:0-10596 GCA_041565015.1 Burkholderiaceae bacterium | reverse complement strand
GCCTCGAACAGCTTCACCGTCAGTTCGTCCGAGCGTGCGGCCAGCCGCCAAGCGACGCGCTTGAGCGGATCGCCCGCTTGATACGGTCGAACGCCGGCGAATTCGTCGCCGCTGATGACCAGCCCGGTTTCCTGTTCCGCGCCCTCGGCGCTCATTGTCGGCAACGCGGGGGCGTCGCGCTCCGGCGCCGGATAGACGATCGCCGTCAGCGGCGGCGCGTAATAAGCCCACGCCTGCCACAGTCCGAACGGAAATCGGGTCTCGATTCGCAGCCGCGGGCAGGCCAGCCTTCCGCGCGCCCGCGTCGCCACGGCGATTCGAACGTCCCGACTGCCGGCGGCCGGCACGTCGGCGTTGGTGATCGGTTCGACCGGCAGGTCGGAACCCAGCGCGCGACGAAAGCTCGTCGCCGGCCGCAGCGGCTCGAACTCGAGCGCGAAGCGGGCCTCCGCGGTCGGGTTGTGGACGGTGATCTCGAAGGTGGCCAGGTCGCCGGCGAACACGTTCTCAGCCCGGTGCGCGGTCAGTGTCAGACGCGCCAGGTTGCGATGCGTGTGGTACATCGCGACCAGCGCCATGCTGGTGACCAGGAAGGTCAGCAGGAAACCGAGCTGCAGCGAATAGTTGATCGAGCCGAAGAGCATCATCAGCATCGCGGCCGCGAACAGCATGCCGGCGCGCGTCGGCAGGATGTACACGCGCCGGCGGTCGAGCAGAACCTCGCCGTGCTCGATGCCGGGATGACCGCCGATCAGGTCACCGATCCTGATCGCCAGCGGATGCGAGCTGATGCTCATCGCAAGATTGTGAGTCGCCAATGCACCTGTCGCCGCCGCGACACGGCCATCGAAGCTCAGGGCAGCGGCACCGCCTGGATCAGCTGACTGACCAGTTCGCGCCCGTGCAGCACGCGGCCGCCTTCGCGCTGGGCCGCGTGGATCCGGTGGCCGGCCACTGCCGGCAGCACATTCTGCACATCTTCGGGGATCACGTGCTCGCGACCGTCGAGCCAGGCCCAGGCGCGCGCCGCGGCCAGCAGTGCCAGTCCCGCGCGCGGCGACAGGCCTTCGGCGTGCCGGCCGGAGCTGCGCGTGAAGGCGAGCAGCGACTGCACGTAATCGAGCAGCGCCTCGGAAACGAAGACCTGCTTGACGGAGGCCTGCGCGTCGAGCAGTTCCGACGGACGAGCCAGGGCGGGCAGGGCGCGCAGCATGTCGCGTCGCGCCTGGCCGCCCAGCAGCGCGCGTTCCGCGGCGCGATCCGGATAGCCCAGGCTGATGCACATCAGGACGCGGTCGAGCTGGGATTCGGGCAGCGGAAAGGTGCCGACCTGGTGCAGCGGATTCTGGGTGGCAATGACGAAGAACGGCTGCGGCAGCGGCCGCGACATGCCGTCGATCGAGACCTGGCTTTCCTCCATTGCCTCGAGCAGCGCACTTTGCGTCTTCGGGCTGGCGCGGTTGATCTCGTCGGCGAGCAGCACTTCGGTGAAGATCGGCCCGGGGTGAAACGCGAACTGCCCGGTCGTGCGGTCGTACACCGATACGCCGATCACGTCGGACGGCAGCAGGTCGCTGGTGAACTGCAGGCGGCGAAACGGCAGTCCCAGCGAGATCGCAATCGCGTGCGCCAATGTAGTCTTGCCCACACCCGGCGCGTCCTCGATCAGCAGGTGTCCGCCGGCCAGCAGGCACGTGAGGCTGAGCCGGATCTGCAGTTCCTTGCCGACGACCACGGCTCCGATCTGATCGGCGCAGCGATGGATTCTTTCCAGCATTAGACTTTCCGCAAACAACGCGATCCGAAGGGTCAGGGAGACAGCGACTCGTGCATACCGGCTTTCTCACGCATGCGCAGTGTGCCGCGCATGAGATGGGTTCGTGGCATCCGGAGAGTCCCGAACGTCTGGCGGCCGTGCACGATCATCTGATCGCGGTCGGCCTGCTGCCGCACCTGATGGCCATCGATGCGCCGCCGGCGAATCTCGACGTGATCGCGCGCGCACACGATCGCGATTACATTGATCGGCTGCGCGCGAGAATACCAAAGCAGGGTTATGCGCCGGTGGACCCCGACACGTCGATGAACAGCGCCAGCTGGGACGCGGCGTTGCATGCAGCCGGCGCGGTCATCGAAGGGACCGATCGCGTGATGAGCGGCGAGCTGGACAACGCCTTCTGTGCGGTCCGTCCGCCCGGCCACCACGCCTGCCGTTCGGCGGCCATGGGCTTCTGCTTCTTCAACAACGTGGCCATCGGCGCGCTGCACGCGCTGCACGCGCACGGTCTCGAGCGGGTGGCGGTGGTCGACTTCGACGTGCATCACGGCAACGGGACCGAGGACATCCTGGCCGGCAACAACCGCGTGCTGATGGCAAGCTTCTTTCAGCATCCCTTCTATCCGTATTCGGGCGCGGAGCCGTACGCCGACAACATGGTCAACATTCCGGTTCCGGCCGGAACGCGCGGCGACGTGGTGCGCGAACTGGTCGAAAGCCAGTGGCTGCCGCGGCTGGAGGCCTTCGGCCCGCAGATGATCTTCATTTCGGCCGGCTTCGATGCGCATCGGGAAGACGACCTCGGGCAGCTCGGACTGGTCGAGGCCGACTATGCGTGGATCACCGGCAAGCTGATGGACGTCGCAGACCGCTACGCGAAGGGCCGGATCGTCAGCACGCTCGAAGGCGGCTACAACCTCAGCGCACTGGGCCGCAGCGTGGCGGCGCACGTGCGCACTCTGGCGCAGCTGTGAACGATGCCTAATACGATCTTCGACCGGGACCTGCCGCGCAACGCGGCGAACTTCGCGGCGCTGACGCCGCTGACCTTCATCGAGCGCGCGGCAGCGGTGTTCCCGCAGCGGCTGGCGGTCGTGCATGGGGCTTCGGTTCGACGCAACTGGCGCGATCTCTACGCGCGGTGCCGCCAGCTGGCGCATGCGCTGGCGCGGCGAGGCCTCGGCCGCGGCGACACGGTGGCGGCAATGCTGCCCAACACGCCGGAGATGGTCGAGGCACACTTTGGCGTGCCGATGGCCGGCTGCGTGCTCAACGCGATCAACACGCGGCTCGATGCTGAGGCGATCGCCTTCATGCTCGAGCACGGCGAGGCGCGAATCTTCATCGTCGACCGTGAGTTCTCGGCCACGGCGCGGGCCGCGCTGCAGCGGCTCGACCGGCCGATCGAGGTGATCGATGTCGATGACCCGGAATTCAGCGGACCGGGCGAGCGGATCGGCGCGATCGATTACGAAGGGTTGATCGCCGAGGGCAGCGGCGATTTCGCCTGGCAGCCGCCGGCCGACGAATGGGACGCGATCGCGCTGAACTACACCTCCGGCACGACCGGCAACCCGAAGGGTGTTGTTTATCACCACCGCGGGGCGTATCTGAACGCGGTATCGAACATTCTGGTCTGGGCGATGCCGCACCATCCCGTCTATCTGTGGACGTTGCCGATGTTCCACTGCAACGGCTGGTGCTTTCCGTGGACGGTGGCGGCGATGGTCGGCACGCACGTGTGCCTGCGCCGGGTCGAGGCGGCGGCGATCTTCGAGGCGATCCGCACGCACAAGGTGACCCATTACTGTGGCGCGCCGATCGTGCACGCACTGCTGGTCAACGCGCCCGAGGAACTCAAGCAGGGCATCGCGCACCGCGTGCAGGCGATGGTCGCCGGCGCTGCGCCGCCGGCGGCGATGATCGAAGGCATGGAGCGTCTCGGCTTCGACCTGACGCATGTCTACGGTCTGACCGAGGTCTATGGGCCGGCAGCGGTCTGTGCCAAGCAGTCCGAATGGGAACTGCTGGATGTCGGCGAGCGGGCGATGAACAACGGCCGCCAGGGGGTGCGCTACCCGATGGAGGAGGCGGTCTCGGTGCTCGATTCGGAAACGCTGCAGCCGGTGCCGGCCGACGGCGAAACGATCGGTGAGGTGATGTTCCGCGGCAACATCACGATGAAGGGCTACCTGAAGAACGCCTCCGCCACGCAGCAGGCCTTCGCCGGCGGCTGGTTTCATTCGGGCGACCTGGCCGTGGTCCAGGCCGACGGCTACCTGCGAATCAAGGACCGCAGCAAGGACATCATCATTTCCGGCGGCGAGAACATCAGCTCGATCGAGGTCGAGGACGTGCTGTACCGTCACCCGGCGGTGATGACAGCCGCGGTGGTGGCGATGCCGGATGCGAAATGGGGCGAGGTGCCGTGCGCATTCATCGAGCCGAAGGAAGGCGCGCAGGTCACGCCCGAGGACCTGAATGCGCACTGCCGCGCGCATCTGGCCGGCTTCAAGACACCGAAGAAATTTGTCTTCGGACCGATCCCGAAGACCAACACCGGCAAGATCCAGAAATTCCTGCTGCGCCAGCAGGCCAAGTCGGCGAACGCAATCGACGTTTAGCCGCCGCATCGATTTGCATGGGAGACCGCCATGAATGCTCCGCAGACTCCGACCCAACTCGAACCGCTGTTGCTCGAGGCGCGAACGGCCGAAGGGGTGGTCACGCTGACGCTGAACCGGCCGGCGCAGTTCAACACGTTGTCCGAGGAAATGCTGGCCACGTTGAACGAGGCGGCGGGCCGCCTGGCCGCCGACGAGAGCGCACGGGTGGTGGTGATCGCTGGCGCCGGCAAGGCGTTTTGCGCCGGTCACGACCTGAAGCAGATGAAGTCCAATCCGCAGCGCGCTTACTACGAGAAGCTGTTCGCCGATTGCGCGAAGATGATGCTTGCCTTTCAGCGCCTGCCGCAGCCGGTGATCGCCCGCGTGCACGGCGTGGCCACGGCGGCCGGCTGCCAGCTGGTGGCGATGTGCGACCTGGCCGTGGCGTCCGAAAACGCGCGCTTCGGCGTCAACGGCATCGACGTGGGGCTTTTCTGCTCGTCGCCAAGCGTGGCGCTGTCGCGCAATGTCGGCCGCAAGCAGGCCTTCGAAATGCTGGTCACGGGCGAGTTCATCGACGCGGCCACGGCGCGTTCGCGTGGTCTGGTCAATCGGGTCGTGCCGCCCGGCGAACTCGATGCGGAAATCAAGCGACTGACCGACGCGATCATTGCCAAGCCGGGCGTGGCCATCGGTATGGGCAAGGGCCTGTTCTACCGGCAGCTCGAAATGGGCATCGATGCGGCCTATCAGCTGGCCGGTCAGACCATGGCCTGCAACATGATCGACGACGTTGCACAGGAAGGCGTGGCGGCCTTCATGGACAAGCGCAAACCGTCGTGGGGCGGCGGCCACTGAGGGGCGGCCGGTCAGCCGCCGCGACTACAGGCGAAGCGCGGCGCTGAAGGCGAGCAGGGCGAGCCACACTGCCACGAACAGCGGCGCGGCCCAGCTGCTGATCTGCGCAACGTCCTTCGGCAGATTCGGCGTGCGGCCGCTGAGCGTGGCCAGATCGGACTCGATCGCGCGCCGCTGCAGGACCAGCATCGCCAGTGCGCGCGAGCCGCGGTCGAGCACTGCATGAAGTGCCACTGCGCAGAGAATGCCGACCAGGGCCAGCCCGCCCAGCAACCAGTGATTCACCGCGATCACGCCCATCCCGCTGATGACGAACACCATCAGGAACGCGTGGATCAGGATGGCCTGCGAACCGATCAGCCAGTTCATGTGCTGGCCCAGCGCCAGTCGTTCGGTGCCGACCGCCTGATGCAGTCGGTCGAGATCCCTTTCGGCTGCGTCGCGCGGATCGTCGCGAATGGGCTCAGCGATCGGCGGCGGGGCCGGGACGGGACGTTCGGCGTCGATCCGCAGTGTTGCGCGGCCGTCGTTCGCTTCGGCGGTCGCCGGCACAACGCGAAGCTCGGTGTTTCGTGACGTGCTCATCGGTGCGCAGTTTGCGCAATCAGACCGCTGCAAAAAATCCGCCGATCGTTCTAGTGCGTAGTGCGCGCAGCCGAAAGTCGACAGGCGTGTCGATGGCGGCCGCACCGGCGGCGTCGCGGGACGACGCATGCGTCCGGCGGATTGCTCGATGGTCAGGCCGCCTGCAGTTCGGCGGCATCGTCCTCGACGAACAATGGCATGCGCGCCGACGGCGGCCGGGACAGCAGGTCGAGCCGCAGCGTCAGGCAGTAGGCGGCGCCGCCCGAGCGGTTGAACGAGTCCAGTGGCACGACATGCGGGCGATAGCCGCGTTCGGTCAGCTGCGCGCGCAGCGAGTCCGAGGCGTGGCACAGCACGACGTCGCGGCCGAGACAGACTGAATTGACGGCCAGATGATGCGCGTCGTCATCGCCGGCTTCGATCAGCCGATCGGCGCCGAGCAGTTCGCGCAGTTGGGCGAGCGCGGCGCTCGAAAACGCCGGCGGGTAATAGACCGCCTCGCCGCCCGGCAGCAGGCAAAGGCAGGTGTCCAGGTGATAGAAGTGCGGGTCGATCAATTCGAGCGGTACCGTCGGCACCGCAAACCGTTCGCTGATGAAGCGGTACATGTCAGTGCTTGAACGCTGCCCGTAGCCGACCCAGGCCAGGCCGCGCGGCGCGTCCCAGATCGCGTCGCCGGCGCCTTCGAAGAACAGCCCTTGCGGCGGCACGACGATCTCGTCGATGACGCCGCGCGCGTGCAACGATTCGAAGAATGCAAAGTCGTGGGCTTCCTCGCCACGGCGTTCGCTGCAGGCGAAGCGGGCCAGCAGCGCCTTGCGGTCGAGCACCATGGCCGCATTGGCGGTGAACACCATGTCCGGCAATCCGCGCACCGGCGCCTGCACCTCGACGGTGGCACCCAGGCGTTCATAGGTGGCCTTCAGCCGATGCCAGCCGCGCTGCGCATCGGCAGCAAGCTGCTGTGCGGACGGCTGCCAGCGCTCGGGTTCCATCCAGGGGTTGATCCGATAGCTGACCTCGAAGAAGTCGGGCGCGCTCATCATCAGATGCGGGCGCTCGGCCCGAAGCGCCCTTGATCGGTCTGCATCGCGCACGGTGGCCTTCCTCCCAGCGACCTGCAATCCTGAGCCGGCACGGTGCAGGCGCGGTGGCTCGAATTCGCGCAGCACCTGGCGAAAGACATCGATACCCCAGTCGAGCGCGGCGCGCGAAACGGTCAACGGCGGCGCGAAGCGGATCACGGTCTCATGCGTCTCCTTTGACAGCACGCCGCGCTCGGCCAGCCGCTGCACGATGTCGACCGCCGAGACGCGTGCCGGATCGAGCTCGACCCCGACCCAAAGACCGCGGCCGCGGACGTCGCGCACCAGCGGCGAGTCGATCCGGCGCAGGCGTGACAGCAAATGGTGGCCGAGCGCCGCGCTGCGCGCGACCAGGCCTTCGTCCTCGATGACGCGCAGCGCCTCGAGCGCCACCCGCGCAGCCAGCGGATTGCCGCCGAACGTCGAGCCGTGGCTTCCGGGATCGAAGACGTCCATCAGCTCGCGGGTGCCGACCAGGCAGCTGACCGGCAGCAGTCCGCCGCCGAGAGCCTTGCCGAGAATCAGGCCGTCCGGCTGGATACCTTCGTGCTGGAACGCAAACCAGCGGCCCGTGCGGCCCAGACCGCTCTGGATCTCGTCGAGGATCAGCAGCACACGCCGCTCTGTGCACACCCTGCGCGCGGCCTGCAGGAAGCCCGGCGGTGGCAGCACGATGCCGGCTTCGCCCTGGATCGGTTCGATCAGCACCGCGCAGGTATTTTCGTTGATCGCGGCCGCGAGCGAATCGATGTCGCCGAAGTCGAAGTGCGCGAAACCCGGCGCGAACGGGCCGAAATCGGCGCGGTAATCGGGCTCGGTCGAGAAGCCGACGATCGTCGTCGATCGGCCGTGGAAGTTGCCGCGCGCAACAACGATCTCGGCCCGATCCGGGGCGATGCGTTTGACCCGGTAGCCCCAGCGCCGTGCGGCCTTGATCGCCGTTTCAACCGATTCCGCGCCGCCGTTGGCCGGCAATGCGCGCTCAAGGCCCGTCAGATCCGTGAGCCGCTCGAGGAACGGCGACAGCTGGTTGGTGTGATACGCGCGCGAGGTCACGGCGACCTGCCCCGCCTGCTCGACCAGAGCAGCGATCAAGCGAGGATGCGCATGGCCGTGGCTGACGGCCGAGTACGCACTCATCATGTCCAGGTAGCGCTTGCCGTTGACGTCGGTTAGCCATTCGGCGCGGCCGCTGGTCAGGACGACCGGCAGCGGCGCGTAATTGTGCGCAACCACGCGCGCCTCGCGCGCGATCAGGCCTCCGGCAACGTTGGGCTTGGTGGTCATCGTCGACTCCGGTTGCGGCGATCGCCACTGGACAAAGTCTAGGCAGCCGCGGCGAAATCTGCGGCAGACGCAGGCACCCTGGACATCGCAAGCCTGCGGCGTCAGCGGCCGTGCACCGCCGATTCTGTTGTCAAGGCGCGCGGCCAATGCGCGGCCGCCCAGGCGCAATGGAATTTCCGACAGCGCCGCCGGTGCACCGAACCTAAGATCGCTGCATGAACGGCTCCAACGGCGTCCTGACCAGCCGTCACCCGGGCTGGCGTCTGCTCGCCGCCGCGGGTTTTTCGGTGTCGCGCATCGATGCGGTGCTGGGCTTCTACGACGAGCCGCATCGCGTCTATCACGATCGTCGCCATCTGCGGCGGATGCTGGACGACGCGGCGCGCCATTCGATCATCCTGTCGCCGGCGCAGGCGCTCGCGGTGCTGTTTCACGATGCCGTTCACGTGCCTGGCGTTGCGCACGGCGCCAACGAGGCACTGTCGGCACAACTGCTGCGCATTTATTCGCAGGACCTGGAGGAGGCGACCGTCCGTCTGGCTTCGTCGATTGTCATCGACACGGCACAGCATGAGCCGAGTTCGGCGGCTGCGGCGACAGTGCTCGACCTCGACTTGCTGCGACTGTCCGCGCCCGTTGACGAATTCAACCGCTCCTCTCACGATGTCTTCGTCGAGATGCGACCGCTGTTTCAGGCTGCCGAAGACTGTGCTTGGCGGCTGTTCACCGCGCGGCAGGCGCTCTTCTTCGAGCGCTTGCTGGCGCGGCCGCGTATCTATTCATCACCGCTGATCTTCGATCGGTGCGAAGCGGCGGCGCGCGCCAATCTTCACGCCGCGATCGAACGTCAGCGAACCGGGTAGCCGCGAAACGGCTTGATCGTCTGCAGTTCCGGTTTCGAGGCGATGCGCTCGACGCCGAGGGTTGGATCGTCAGTCCACGCGTTGGTCAGGTCGCGGTAATGATCGAGGCTCGCGCAGGCCAGCCGCAGCACATAGTCGCAGCTGCCGGAGACGAGGAAGCATTCGATCACTTCCTCGGTCGAACGCATCTTCGCCTCGAAGCGGGCGTGCGTTGCCGCTGACTGATCGCGCAACGAAACCTCGACGACGATCGTCAGCGGGCTGCCAAGGCGGCGCGGCTCGACCAGCGCCATGTAACCGGCGATGAGGCCGGATTTCTCGAGCCGCCGCACCCGCTCGAGGCAGGCGCGCGGGCTCAATGCCACCCGTTCGGACAGCGCCTGGTTCGTGATCCGGCCGTCGGCCTGGAGGATGGCGAGGATCTGGCGGTCAATGCGGTCGAGATCGCTCATCGGTTGCAGCGCAAAGACAGATGCCGTTCGGGTAAGGCGTGAGCAGTGGCGAGGATCGCACGGTAGCATCGCCCCGATTTGCGCACCGACTCCCTCCGTTGCGCCCATGGCTTTGGCCGGGGAAATCGCACCAATGCCGCTGTTCGATTCGCGAAGCCTGAACGCTGGTGTGCCGCGTAAGGAAGTCTTCGCCTGGGCGATGTATGACTTTGCCAACTCCGGCTACACGACGGTCGTGCTGACGGCGGTTTTCAACGCCTATTTCGTCAATGTCATCGCCGGCAATGCTGCCTGGGCGACGCTCGCCTGGACGCTGGCGCTGTCGGCCTCCTATGTGGTCGGCATGGTGGTGATGCCGGCCCTCGGCGCCTACGCAGACCTGCACGCGCGCAAGAAACTGCTGATGGGCCTGGTGACGGCAGGTTGCATTGCCGGCACGGTGACCCTTTCATTGACGGGTCCCGGCGACCTCTGGCTGGCCGTTGCCGCAATCGTCGTGTCCAACGTGTGCTTCGCGGCCGGCGTCACGCTGAACAGCGCCTTCCTGCCGGAACTGGCACGGCCCGAGGCGCTGGGAAAGGTCTCGGGATGGGGCTGGAGCCTCGGTTACCTGGGCGGACTGCTCGCGCTGGGGCTGGGCCTCGGCTATGTGCTGTGGGCGCAGGGCCGCTCGCTGCCGGCGACGCATTATGTGCCGGTGACGATGCTGATCACGGCCGCGCTCTTTGCATTGGCGGTGATACCGACCTTCACGACACTGCGCGAGCGCGCGCAACCGCTCGGCAGCGGCACGGTCGGCAGCGTCATGCGCGAATCGACACAGCGGCTGTGGCATACGCTGCAGAACATCCACCTGTTTCGCGACTTCGGGTGGTTGACGCTGTGCGGACTGTTGTACCAGGCGGGGCTTTCGGTCGTGATCGCGCTGGCGGCCATCTACGCGCAGCAGGTGATGAAATTCGAGACGGCGCAGACGATGACACTGATCCTGGCGGTCAACGTCACCGCGGCGCTGGGCGCGTTTCTGTTCGGCTACGTGCAGGATGCGATCGGCCACCGGCCCGCACTCGCGGTCACCATCGT
>JBFGOX010000044.1:0-10604 GCA_041565015.1 Burkholderiaceae bacterium | reverse complement strand
TGCTGGCGAAGATGAAGCAGGCGACCGACCTGCATACGGCGACGCTGACACAGCATGCCGTCACCGCGCTGCTGCAAGACGATCTGCTCGAATCGCAGCTACCGCGCGTGCGCGCGCTGTACGCCGCGCAGGCGCAGGCGATGCTCGCCGCGCTGACGGCGCAGATGCCGCTCGGTGTTCAATGGACCAGGCCCGAAGGCGGCATGTTCGTGTGGTTGACGACCGACGGCATCGACACGCTGCCCCTGCTCGATCGCGCGATCGCGCAAGGCGTGGTGTTCGTGCCCGGCGCGCCGTTTTTCGCAACAGCCCCGCAGTCGAACACACTGCGGCTGAGTTTCGTCACCGTGCCGCCGCCGGCGATCGACCGCGGCGTGGCGGTGCTGGCATCGTTGATCAGGGAGGAGATGAAGCGATGAGTCTGCGCATCTGGGGCAGGATCAGCTCGATCAACGTCAAGAAGGTCGTCTGGACGGCGCAGGAAGCCGGCGTCAGGTTCGAGCGCATCGACGCCGGCGGCGCCTTCGGCGTGATCGGTACGGCCGAGTTCAAGCGAATGAACCCGAACGGTCTGGTGCCGGTCATCGACGACGAAGGCTTCGTGCTGTGGGAGTCGAACGCGATCGTCCGTTACCTCGCCGCCAGGCACGCCTTCGGCACGCTGTATCCGGAACCGCTGCAGGCGCGCGCCGATGCCGATCGCTGGATGGACTGGCAGACGACCACCGCCAACCGCGCCAGCCGCGACGCCTTCCTGCAGCTGATCCGCACGCCGCCGGAGAAGCGCAACGCCGAACTGATCTCGCAGTCGGTGGCCGCGACCGATGCCGCGTTCGGCCTGCTCGATGCGCAACTGAGCGGACGCGCCTTCGTCTGCGGCGAGCGCTTCACGATGGCCGACATCGCGCTCGGCGTCGAAGCGCACCGCTGGTACAACCTGCCCGTCGAGCGCTCGCCTCGACCGCAGGTCGAGCGCTGGTACGCGCAGCTTCGCGCGCGGCCGGCGGCGGCGGGCGTGCTCGACATTCCGCTGACTTGAAGCGGGCTGCCCACCGACGATGAACCCCGCCTGCCCCGCCGATCGGCTGCCGGCTGCGCGCGACGCACGCGCGCGCGAGCGGCTCGGCCTGCTGCTCGGCCTCGCCGGCGTGCTGGCGTTTTCGCTGACGCTGCCGATGACGCGGCTGGCGGTGGCCGAACTCGACGCGTGGTTCGTTGCCTTCGGCCGCATGGCGCTCGCCGGCCTTGCGGCCGCGGCTTGGCTGCTGGCGACGCGGGCACCCAGGCCTGCGGTCGGCCAGTTGCCGCTGCTCGCCGGCTGCGTGGTCGGTGTGGTGATCGGCTTTCCGTTGTGCTCGTCGCTGGCGATGCGCACGCTGCCGGCCAATCATGGCGCGGTGATCAACGGCCTGCTGCCGTTCGCCACCGCGCTGCTGGCAACGCTTTGGCTCGGCGAACGGCACCGCCCTCGTTTCTGGATCTGCGCGGCGATCGGCTCGACACTCGTGGTCGGCTTCGCGCTGCGCCACGGCTTTGCGTTCGGCGGCGGTCACCTGTGGATGCTGGCCGCCGTCGCCATCGGCGCGGTGGGCTACGTGGCCGGCGGCCGGCTGTCGGCGTCGCTCGGTGGCGTTGACACGATCCTGTGGTCGCTCGTGCTCGCCTTGCCGCTGACGCTGCCGGCAGCCTTGTGGTTCGCCGCGACCACGCCACTCGAGGCAGGTGCCGCCGCATGGGGCGGCTTCGCCTACGTGACGCTGATCTCGCAGGTCGTCGGTTTCTTCGCCTGGTACAACGGACTGGCGATCGGCGGCATCGCCCGCATCTCGCAGGTGCAGTTGACGCAGGTGTTCTTCACGATCGCCTTCGCCGCATGGCTGTTCGGCGAGCACGTCGAGCCGCTGACGTGGATCGTCGCCGCCGCCGTCGTCGCCACGATTGCCATCGGTCGGACAGAGAGGACACGCACGTGAACCGTTTCCGCTACTACACCTGCGATGTCTTCACCGACCGCGTGTTCTGCGGCAATCCGCTGGCCGTGTTGCCCGATGCGCGCGGACTGACCGACGCCCAGATGCTCGCCATCGCCCGCGAGTTCAACTACTCGGAAACGACCTTCGTGCTGCCGCCCGCCGACGCGAGGAACGCGGCGCACGTGCGCATCTTCACCCCGGGCGGCGAACTGCCGTTCGCCGGCCACCCGACGATCGGCACGGCCTTCGTGCTCGCCTGCATCGGCAGTATTGGTGCGGACACGACGGAGATCGTCTTCGAGGAAGGCGTCGGGCCGGTGCCGGTGACGATCTTCCGTGACGGTGATCGCGTCACGCGCTGCCGGCTGACTGCCGCGCAACTGCCAGAGCAGGGCCCGCCGGCGCCGGCGCGCGAGGCGCTGGCGAGCATGCTGTCGCTGGCCGCGACCGATGTGCTCGACGGCAGCGCCTGCTGGTCCTGCGGCGTGCCGTTCCTCGTCGTCCCCGTCGCCAGCGTCGATGCACTCACGCGTTGCCGGCTCGACCTGCGACTGTGGCGCGAACTGCTCGCCGGCTATTCGACACAAAAGGTCTATCCGGTCGCGCGCGTTGATGCCCGTCAGTGGCGCGTACGCATGTTCGCGCCCGGCCTTGGCGTGGCCGAAGATGCCGCCACCGGGTCGGCTGCGGCGGCGTTCGCCGGCTGGCTGTCCGAACGGCTCGCCGCGCCTGCCGGCGGAACGCTGTCGGTGCGGCTCGAGCAGGGCATCGAAATGGGCCGGCCGAGCGAACTGAACGTCGAGATCGAACGCCGCAGCGGCGAGATCACGGCCGTTCGCGTCGGCGGCGCAGCGCGGATGTTCAGCGAAGGAACGCTCGCTCTCTAGCAGGCGGCGCCGTCGCCGAAGCCTGCTGTCCCGCGGCGCAGCAGCCGCCGTGTTTGCCGCTCGCCGGTCGCGCCACGCCGACAGCGAAACCTGATCTTCCGTTGCCCAGCCGGCCCGCCGCGCGATGCGGTTCCTGCGCCGGCGGAGATCATGTGCAAATGCACGAGACCATCACGAAGTCTCGACAATCGTACGCATCAGCGGAATTGAATTACCCGTCGCGTGGACTTACGGTGCGCCGATACGTTGACCGTGCAGCCGCCGGCTGCATGTGCCCGCGTTGTCCATTCGATTCATTGAATCCGGAGGTTCAACGGTGGCGTACAAACTCGAAGGGCAATTACTGGAAGTCTGCGACTGCAAGACGTTGTGCCCATGCTGGGTCGGTGACGACCCCGACAATGGCACCTGCAAAGGCACGCTCGCCTGGCATATCGATGAAGGCGCGATCGACGGCGTCGACGTCTCCGGCCTGACGTTCGCAGCCCTGTGCCACATTCCCGGCAACATCCTGCAGGGCAACTGGAAGATCATTGCCTACGTCGACGAGAAGGCGAATAAGCAGCAGGAGGAGGCGATCCTCGCCGTGTGGACCGGCAAGAAAGGCGGACCGGTGGCCGATCTGGCGAAGCTGATCGGCGAAGTGGCCGGCGTCGAGCGCGTGCCGATGACCTTTGAGGTTGAACAAGGCAAGGGCCGACTGCGCATCGGCAACGCGGTGTCCGCGGAACTGGAACCGTTCCGCGGTCCGGGCGATAAACCCACGGCGCTGACCGACAGCATCTTCAGCACAATTCCGGGCTCGCCCGCCTACGTCGGCAAGGCATCGAGCTACAAGGCGAATGCACCATCGCTCGGCATCAAGCTCGACCTGAACGGCCACAACTCGGTGCAGGGCACGTTCCGCTTCGCCAGCTGACGACCCGCGCGCGACCCGCTGCGACGACCACGATGCCGGTCTGCGCGCCGAATGCCGCCGACCGGCAGGTGGCGGTCAAACGCCGGATGAAGGGCGTCGTATGGCCGTGAGCACGCTAGACCGGCGCCTGCTGCTGCCGACGCTCGGCGGCCTTGTGGTCATCGCCTGGCTCGCGCTATGGCTGTGGGAGCAGTCGCCGTACGGCCGCTACCTCGATCACGCGGAACTGGCGACGTTCGGGCTGCGCGGCGAAGTGTCGCCGGCACTGCAAGCGCTGCTGTACGTGGCCGGCTGGACGCTGATGACGATCGCCATGATGCTGCCGACCACGGTGCCGCTGCTGCAGGCGTTCCAGCGCATGACCACCGGGCGCGCCGACCAGGCACTGCTGCTGGCGGCGGTCGTCGGCGGATACCTGGCCGTCTGGCTGGGATTCGGCATCCTTGCGCACGCTTTCGACTTCGGGCTGCACCGGGCCTTCGACCGCAGCGAATGGCTGCAGTCGAACGCCTGGGTTTTCGGCGCTGGTCCGTTGCTTGCGGCCGGGGCGTTCCAGTTCTCGAGCCTGAAATACCGCTGCCTCGACAAATGCCGCGCGCCGGTGGCCTTCGTCATCCAGCACTGGCGCGGCGGCGGCCCGCGCCTGCAGGCACTGCTGCTGGGCGCGCACCATGGTGCGTTCTGCGTCGGTTGCTGCTGGGCGCTGATGCTGCTGATGTTCGCGGTGGGCACCGGCAATCTCGGCTGGATGCTGCTGCTCGGCACCGTCATGGCGATCGAGAAGAACGCCTCCTGGGGCCGCCAGTTCAGCGCGCCGCTCGGTGTGGTGCTGATCGCATGGGGACTGCTGATCGTGCTGAATCATTCGCTCAGCTGGCAGGGCTGATGAACGCCGCCGCGAAGCTGCGCCTACGGGGCTGGGCTGACCGCGCCGCCGCCGCGGCGCTGTGCCTCGCGGCGACTTCGCTCGCGCGCGCCGACCATGGCGCCGATCCGGCCGACGAGCTGTCGCTGCCGCTGATGATCGCCGTGGCCGTCGCCGTGGGGCTCGCGGCGCTGATCGTGCGCCGGATCCGCGACGGCCGGAAACAGCGGCCGCCGACGGCCGATCGATCACGCTGACGACGCGTCTACCGGCAGCGACCCCTTGCGCTAACCGAGAGCGCCGAACAGCGCACCGGCGCCTGCCGTCAGGGCCATTGCCAGCGCACCCCAGAAGGTCACCCGCGCCACGCCGACGCCGATGCGCGCGCCGCCGGTGCGCGCTGCGAACCCGCCGAGCAACGCCAGGCACGCCAGCGACACGCCGGCCACCAGCGGCACCAGCGCGGTGAGCGGGGAGACGATCACGGTGAGCAGCGGCAATGCGGCGCCGACGGCAAAACTGGCTGCCGACGTCAGCGCGGCCTGCAGCGGCCTCACGGCGACCACCTCGGAGATGCCGAGTTCGTCGCGCGCATGCGCGCCCAGCGCATCCTTCGCCATCAGCTGTTCGGCCACCTGACCGGCCAGCTTCGGCTCGAGCCCGCGCTGCTCGTAAATGCCGGCGAGTTCGCGCTGTTCGTGCTCGACGTCGGCGGCCAGCTCTTTTCGCTCGCGCTCAAGATCGGCGCGTTCGGTGTCGGATTGCGAGCTGACCGACACGTATTCGCCGGCCGCCATCGACATCGCACCGGCGACCAGTCCGGCCACGCCGGCCAGCACGATGTCGCCGCGCGCCGCGTTGGCCGCGGCGACGCCGACGATCAGGCTCGCCGTCGAAACGATGCCGTCGTTAGCGCCGAGCACGGCCGCGCGCAGCCAGCCGATGTGCTGCGTGCGGTGCCGTTCGCGATGAACCCTGCGCATGTGCATGCTCCCCGATGCGACTGATGGTGCGATTCGCCGCGCGCCGCCGGGCGTCCGGCACCGCGCGGTTGCCGCAGTGGCCTGCCGACGGCTAATAGCCCGCCGCGTGGCCGTCCTTTCGCGATTCGCTGGCGCCGGCCCAGCCGCCGCCCGGCAATCGCTGAATCGCCTGGTAGCCGCCGTAGCCGGAGATGCTGCGGCCCAGCGCGTGCCGCTTCAGCTGCAGGGTGCGCAGCGTCGTCTCCGCAAAGCCGCTCTCCAGATTGACCTTGCCGCCGTCGGTCATGTCGCCTCCGGTCGGCTGCTGCGGTGAGGACCAGTAGATGCGCGGCGCGTCGCCCGCTTCCTGCAGGTTCATGCCGAAATCGACCAGGTTCAGCACGATCTGCACATGGCCCTGCGGCTGCATGTCGCCGCCCATCACGCCGAAGCTGACCCACGGCTCGCCGTTCTTCGTGATGAAGGCGGGGATGATCGTGTGAAACGGCCGCTTGCCCGGCGCGTAGACGTTCGGGTGCCCCGGTTCGAGCGCGAACTGCTGGCCGCGATCCTGCAGGATAAAGCCCAGCCCCTCCGGCGCCATGCCGCTGCCCATGCCGAGGTAGTTGCTCTGGATCAGCGACACCATGTTGCCTTCGGCATCGGCGGTCGTCAGATAGATCGTGTCGCCGCCCTTGATCGACCGGCCGGCGTCGACCCGCTGCGCGGCACGGTCCATGCGAATCAGTGCGCGACGCTCGCTCGCATACGCCTTGTCGAGCAGCTGCGCCACCGGCGTCCTGACGAAGTCCGGATCGGCATAAAGCTTCGCCCGGTCGGCAAAGGCAAGCTTCAGCGCCTCGACCACCAGGTGCACGTGTTCGGCGCTGCCGAAGCCGAACTTGGCCAGGTCATAGCCTTCGAGGATGGCGAGCGCCTGCAGCGCGGCGATGCCCTGCCCGTTCGGCGGCAGCTCCCACACGTCGACGCCGCGGTAGCGGACCGACACCGGCTCGACCCACTCGCCGCGATGATCGGCGAGATCGTCGTAGGCAAGAAACCCGCCCTGCCGCTTCATGTAATCGGCAATGCGCCGCGCGATGTCGCCCTTGTAGAAGGCGTCGCGACCACCGCGCGCGATCGCCTCGTAAGTGTCGGCCAGATTCGGATTGGTCCACGTCTGCCCTTTCGTCGGACCTTCGCCCTCGCGCGTGAACTGCTCGCGGATGCCGGAGTACTGGATCAGCGAGCGGACGTTGCGCTGCCAGTAGAACGAGATGACATCGCTGACTGGAAAGCCTTCACGCGCATAGCGGACCGCCGGCGCCAGGATCTGCGGCATCGGCAGTCGGCCGAAACGGCCGTGCAGCGCGAACCAGCCGTCAACCGTTCCCGGCACGCTGACCGGCAGCGGCCCGAGCAGCGGGATCTCCTTTTCGCCGAGCTTCTGCAGTTCCGCTTTCAGCGTCTCGTACGAAAGCGACTTCGGCGAACGGCCGCTGCCGTTGTAGCCGTACAGCCGCTTCGTCTTGGCGTCCCAGATGATCGCGAACAGGTCGCCGCCGATGCCGCAGCCGGTCGGCTCCATGAGGCCGAGCGCGGCGTTGGCGGCGATCGCCGCATCGATCGCGGTGCCGCCCGCTTTCATCACGTCGAGCGCGATCTGCGTGGCCAGCGGCTGGCTGGTCGCGGCCATCGCGCGCGGCGCCAGCACTTCCGAGCGGGTCGCGAACGGTGCGTCGGTGATGCGGTCGGCGCCGCCGGCCGGGGCAACCGACACCAGGCAAAGCACGACGAGGGCGAACAGCGCTGTCTGCAGCATCGATGTCGTTCCGTGCGATCGGTGCTTCACGAGTGAAACCGGCGACGATCTGCCGTTGCGCTCAGAACCATCCGGCGCGAATGTCGTGGATGATGAAGCGCCAGGGTTGCGACCTTGACGCACCGTTGACGAGCGCGAGCGCATAACCGGTCAGTCCGTCGACGAGTTCGGATTCCGCATTGATCGTATCCTGCCAGCCGACCGAGATCTGTTCATTCGTTTCCACGTCGACGATCCAGAAGGCCACCCAGCCGCCGTCGGCGACGTGCAGCGCGACCTGATAGTCGCGGAAGTCCAAGATCGACGGCGTACTGCACAGTGGCGGTCCCCAGACGTGATTGCGCTGCGCCTGCGTTGCCGCCGTCGACGCGGTCCACCATGTCTCGGGTTGCGCATGCGCCGATCCCGCCGGTCCGACCGGGCAGGCATTCGGATCGTCCGGCAGCAGAACCTGATGTCCGAATACGAATCCCCGGCCGCGATTCCAGGCGGCTGTGGCCTGTGAGCGCCCGATCACGGCCACATGGGCGTGCGTCGCCGTGAAGAGACCTTCTGACCGAAACCTGAAGACCAGCCACTGCGTGCCCATCGGCTTGCCGGCCGAAGGATGCTCCGGCGGATAGCGCGGGCGCTCCGTCGCCGCCACGACATGAACGAAGCTGCCTTCTGCTGCCGCCTTGTCGAAGTGGCGCGGCAGCGTCTGCCAGCCCCACGAGTACAACTCGTGCACGAAGGCCCCTGGTGGGCCGGATTCAGGCACCGCGTGTTCGAAGGTGACCGCAGTCGCCGATTCGGGCGTCGACGGCGCTGACGCAGTTTGCGGCGGCGGCTCTGCCGTGCCGTTCATGTTCGATTCCGGCGCCATTGGGGTGCGCGAAACGATGTCCGGTCTCCTCGCCTCTTTTCGCCGCGCAGAAAGATTGCGGCGACGCGCTAGCCGCTACTTGCCCTTCGACAGCCGCGAGGCGAGGTCGGCGAACGGCTTGTGCGTTGCCGGCGCTTCCGGCTCGTTGCCGCTGGTGGCCGCCCGGCCGGCGTTGTCCACCTCCCTCGCGTGCTCGTTCTCGTGGCAATAGATGCACAGCAGTTCCCAGTTGCTGCCGTCGGGCGGATTGTTGTCGTGATTGCCGTCGCGGTGATGCACGGTCAGCTGCTTCAAGGTCGCGGCGGTGAATTCGCGCGCGCAACGGCCGCAGACCCATGGGTACAGCTTCAGCGCCCGCTCGCGGTAGGACTGCTCGCGTTGCTGCTGGGCCCGGCGCGCCTCGGCAATCACGCGATCGAGCCGGCTTGCGCCTTTGGGTGCTTCGGTACCAGACATCGTCAGGGCTCCTGGCGTTCAGCCAATCCGCCGGGCTGCAGACCGCGTCCGCGCCGCCGGGCCGAGCACGTCGACGACGCCGAGCGGAAAGCGCGCGGGTACGGCGATGCCGGCCATGTGTTCCCGCGTCTTTCGCCGCCGCTAGACGGCGCGCCCGAGTGTGGCCGCGCCGATCGTCAGCACGCCGAGCAGCAGATTCGTCACCACCAGCTTGCGGATCAGATCCACGCTCCTCGCCGCCACCGCCAGTTCGTGCGTGGCAAGCGCCTTGCGCAGACGCACGAACGGCACCAGGCGTATGAACGCGTAGATCACGGTCATCAGCACGCCGACGACGAACATCAGGTGCACGCTGGCGTGCGCCAGCCGCATGCCCTCGCCGAAGGCGCTTTTCCCCGCGGCGGCAGCTCCGGCCGCTGCACCGAGACCGACGATCATCGCCACGCCGGTCGCAAGCACCACCAGCACGGCAACCGTCACCCAATTGAAGAAGCGGCCGAGGATGTCGGCGAGCAGCGGCAGGCGCTGCGGCGGTTGCAACTGCGCCACCGCCACCGGCCGCACCGCGAAATGCATCAGGAACATGCCGCCGACCCAGATCACCACGGCCAGCACGTGCAAGAACAGCATCACTGCATAGAGCCGCATCGGCTTAGTGTCTCCCACATCGGCGTGGTGTCTCGCCGCCACCCATACCGCAAGCCTAAGCCGAAACCGGCGCCGGCTGCCAGCCTGGATGGACGGCGACGGTTGCCGTGAACGTCAGAAATGGATCCCCTGCATCAGGTTGGCCAGCGCGATCTGGTCGGGACTGGCCTTGGGCTTCGCCCCTTCCTTCTCGGTCTTGGCGCGATCCGAGTCCGGGAACATGCGGAACGTCGTGTTCATGGCGATCTGCGCGACCCGCGGCGCCATCGCGTGCAGCACCTGGCCGAAGACGCCCAGCCGGGTGGCGATGCGCACCGGCTTGTAGACGATCGCCTGCACGATCAGGTCGGCCGCCTGCTCCGGCGACAGCGTCGGCACGTTCTCGTAGATCTTGGTCGGCGCAATCATCGGCGTGCGCACCAGCGGCATGTTGATGGTGGTGAATGTCACGCCGACATCGATGAACTCCGATGCGGCGCAGCGCGTCCATGCGTCGAGCGCCGCCTTGCTCGCCACATAGGCCGAAAAGCGCGGCGCATTGGTCAGCACGCCGATCGAACTGATGTTGACCACGTGGCCCGCCCGCTTGGCCGCCATCTGCGGCAGCAGGCCGAGCGTGGTGCGCAGGCAGCCGAAGTAGTTCAGCTGCATCGTGCGCTCGTAGTCGTGGAAGCGGTCGTAGCTGGATTCGATGCCGCGGCGGATCGAGCGGCCGGCGTTGTTGATCAGCACGTCGACGCCGCCGAACTTCTCCACCAGCCAGGCGACCATTTTGTCGCAGCCTTCCAGGCTGGCGAGGTCGGCCGACAGCGTGACGATCTCGCCGTCGTTCGGATTCTCGCCGAGCGCGTCGACGATCTCCTGCCGCGCCAATTCGAGCTTTTCCTCGTCGCGACCGACGATCACCGTGATGGCGCCGGCGGCGGCGATCTTGTGCGCGGCGGCCAGGCCGATGCCCGACGAGCCGCCGGTGACCAGGACCACCTTGCCCTTGACCTGCCCTTTCAGCGTGCGGTCGATGAACAGGTCCGGGTCGAGGTTGCGCTCCCAGTAATCCCACAGGCGGTAGGCGTAGTCGGGCAGCCGCGGACATTCGATGCCGCTGCCCTGCAGAAGCGCGGTCGCGTCGCGGCAGTCGAAGCGGGTCGGGTAGTTGACAAACGTGAACAGGTCCTCCGGCAGGCCGAGGTCCTTCATCACCGCATTG
>JBFGOX010000043.1:0-10624 GCA_041565015.1 Burkholderiaceae bacterium | reverse complement strand
GTGCACGGCATCACGCTGCTCGGGGCGCTGATCGCCGGCGCCCTTGCGCTGATCGTCAGCCAGCGGCGAGGCCGTCGCGTCCTGCAGGCCGTCGCGCTGATCGTCGTCGCCGCGGTCCTGGGCGCAGGCCAGGCGCTGCGCGGCATCGAGTGGACGCGGCCCGTCGGCGCGCCGCTGCGCGTGCAACTGGTCCAGGGCAACGTACCGCAGAACCTGAAATTCGCCGACGGCGGCATGAAGATCAGCGAAGAGGCGTATCTGCCGCTGCTGCGCGACGCCGGCGCGGCCGATCTCGTCGTGCTGCCGGAATCGGTGCTCCCATTGCCGCTGTCGCGTCTGCCGGAGCCGACGCTGGATGCGCTGACCGAGGTCCCCGGACGCCACGGCACCGCGCTGATCTTCGGCATCTTCATCGAACAGCCGCCCGGTGACTACTTCAACAGCGCGGTCGGCCTGGCACCGGGCACCGGGATACCGCAGCGCTACAGCAAACGCCATCTGGTGCCGTTCGGCGAGTTCATCCCGTGGGGATTTCGCTGGTTTGTCGACCTGATGCAGATGCCGATCGGCGACCAGCAGCGCGGCGACGCGTATCAGCCGCCGATGCGTCTGGCCGGGCAGCGGATCGCGGTGAACATCTGCTACGAAGACCTGTTCGGCGCCGAGATCCGGCAGTTTTGGCGCGACGCCAGCCAGGCCCCGACGCTGTTGCTGAACCTGTCGAACCTCGGCTGGTTCGACGATTCGCTGGCGCTGCCGCAGCACCTGCAGATTTCGCGCATGCGGGCGCTGGAAACCGGCCGGCCGATGCTGCGCGCGACCAATACGGGCGCCACCGCGATCATCGATGCGCGCGGCAACGTGGTTGCCCAGCTGCCGTATCTGACGCGCGGCGTGCTCAACGGTTCGATCCAGGGTCATGGCGGGGACACGCCGTACTTGCGCTTCGGTGATACGCCGGCGCTGCTGCTGATCGTGCTGATGCTTGCCGCGGGTTCGCTGGCCGCCTGGCGGAAAAGCCGCAGCCGTTAAGATTCGTCGCCGGAAGTCATCGCCGTATCAACGCTCGGCGCAGTCGACGTTGTGGGCACCCTCATGATCAGCTTTCAGGAAACGATCCTCCGCCTGCAGAACTACTGGAACGCGCAGGGTTGCGCGCTGCTGCAGCCGATCGACCTCGAAGTCGGCGCCGGCACCTCGCACACCGCGACGTTCCTGCGCGCCATCGGCCCCGAACCCTGGCGCGCGGCGTACGTGCAGCCGTCGAGGCGGCCGAAGGACGGCCGCTACGGCAAGAATCCGAACCGCATGCAGCACTACTACCAGTACCAGGTGGTGCTCAAACCGTCGCCGCCGGACATCCTGCAGCTTTATCTGGGCTCGCTCGAGGCGCTCGGCTTCGATCTGAAGAAGAACGACGTCCGCTTCGTCGAGGACAACTGGGAAAACCCGACGCTCGGCGCCTGGGGGCTGGGCTGGGAAGTCTGGATGAACGGCATGGAGATCACGCAGTTCACCTATTTCCAGCAGGTCGGCGGCATCGAATGCCGGCCGATCACCGGCGAGATCACCTACGGCATCGAGCGGCTGGCGATGTACCTGCAGGGCAAGGAGAACGTCTGCGACCTGGTCTGGACCACCTGGCGGGAGCGCGGCGTCGAGCGCGCGCTGACCTATGGCGACGTGTTCCACCAGAACGAGGTCGAGCAGAGCACGTACAACTTCGAGCAGTCGGACGCGGAGAAGCTGCTCAGCCTGTTCAACCTGTTCGAGGGCGAGGCGCAGCGGCTGATGGCCGCGCAGCTGGCGCTGCCGGCCTACGAGATGGTGCTGAAGGCGGCGCACACCTTCAACCTGCTCGATGCGCGCGGCGCGATCAGCGTCACCGAGCGCGCCGCTTACATCGGCCGCATTCGCAACCTGGCCCGCGCAGTGGCGCAGAGCTACTACGCCTCGCGCGAGCGTCTCGGGTTCCCGATGCTGCCGGCCGGTGCGCGCGAGGAGGCGACGTGATGGCGTCGCTGCTGGTCGAATTGCAAACAGAGGAACTGCCGCCGAAGGCGCTGAAGACGCTTTCGGAGGCGTTCGCCGCCGGCATCGAGAACGGGCTGCGCGGTCGCAGCTTCCTTGCAGCCAGCAGCCGGACAACGCCTTTTGGCGCGCCGCGGCGGCTGGCAGTGCACGTCACCGACGTGGCCGCGCGCTCGCCGGACGCGCCATTCAGGCAGAAGCTCGTTCCGGTCTCCGTCGGCCTGGATGCGAACGGCAACGCAACGCCGGCACTGCTGAAGAAGCTGTCGTCGCTCGGCGCCAACGTCGACCACCGGCAGCTGCTGCGCGAGCACGACGGCAAGCAGGACGTACTCGTTTACGCAGGCGTCAGGCCCGGCGCGGCGATTGCGGCTGGACTGCAGGAAACGCTGATCGACGTGATCGAGCGGCTGCCGATCCCGAAAGTGATGAGCTCCCAGCTGGCCGACGGCATGACCACCGTGCAGTTCGTGCGCCCGGTGCACCGGCTGGTCGCGCTTCTGGGTGCCGACGTCGTGCCAGTGCGGGCGCTTGGGCTCGAGGCGGGTCGCGAGACCTTCGGCCATCGCTTCCACACCGACGCGCCAATCGACGTGGCCAGCGCCGATTCGTACGCGGGCCAGCTCGAACGCGATGGCAAGGTCATCGCGTCGTTCACTGCGCGTCGCAACCGGATCGCCGAACTCGTCGGCGCAGCGGCCCAGCGGCTCAACGCACAACCGGTGATGCCCGAGGCCTTACTCGACGAAGTGACGGCGCTGGTCGAGTGGCCGGTGGTCTACGACAGTGAGTTCGAGCGCGAATTCCTCGAAGTGCCGCAGGAATGCCTGATCCTGACCATGCAGCAGAACCAGAAGTACTTTGCGCTGCGCGACGGCACGGGCAGGCTGCTGAACCGCTTCCTGCTGGTGTCGCACCTGGAGGCCAACGACGGCGGCGAGGCGATCCGGGCCGGCAATGCGCGCGTGGTGCGCGCGCGGCTGGCCGACGCCAAATTCTTCTACGACCAGGACCGCAAGAGGACGCTCGAATCGCGACTGCCGCTGCTGGCGAACGTCATCTATCACGCCAAGCTCGGCTCGCAGCTCGAGCGTGTCGAGCGGATCACCGGCATCGCGGTCGAGATCGCCAAGCAACTCGGCGTCGACTGCACCCATGTCGAGCGCGCAACGCGGCTGGCCAAGGCCGATCTGCGCACCGAGATGGTCGGCGAGTTTCCGGAGCTGCAGGGGCTGATGGGCCGCTACTACGCGCAGCACGACGGCGAACCGGCCGACGTCGCCGAGGCGATCGAGGAGCACTACCGGCCACGCTTCGCCGACGATGCCCTGCCGGTCTCCAGCGTCGGAACCTGTGTGGCGCTGGCCGACAAGCTGGAAACGCTGGTCGGATTGTTCGGCGTCGGCGAAAAACCAACCGGCGACAAGGACCCGTTCGCGCTGCGTCGTCATTCGATCGGCGTGCTGCGCATGCTGAGCGAAAAGAAACTGCCGCTGGCGATCGATGCGCTGCTCGCCGCCGCCGAGCAGCCTTTTGGCAGCGTGAAGGCCTTCAAGCCGGCGACGCACGAAGTCAGGGCGTTCCTGTACGACCGACTGCGCGGGCTGCTGCGCGAGCAGGGCT
This sequence comes from Burkholderiaceae bacterium, assembly GCA_041565015.1. Lineage (GTDB taxonomy): Bacteria > Pseudomonadota > Gammaproteobacteria > Burkholderiales > Burkholderiaceae_F > JADJWR01. Next base: position 6,970 of record JBFGOX010000043.1, on the reverse strand, counting down.
ACAGCGCCAACGAGGTCGAAGCGGTGGTGTCACTGGCGCCGCAGCGGATCGACGACATCGCGCAACGGCTCGCCGCCGTGCGCGCCTTCATGCAACTGCCGGAAGCCGAAAGCCTGGCGGCGGCAAACAAGCGCATCGGCAACATCCTGAAGAAGTCCGACGGCGGCGCACCGGCTGTCGATCCCGCGCTGCTGTTCGAGCCGGCGGAGAAGGGGCTGGCCGAGGCCTTCGCGCGGACCGCGCCACGCGCGCAGCGGCTGCTCGATGACGGCGACTACGCCGGCGCGATGTGCGCGCTGGCGCCGCTGAAGTTACCGGTCGACAAGTTCTTCGATGACGTGATGGTCAATGTCGACGATGCGAAGCTGCGCGGCAACCGGCTGGCGCTGCTGGCGCAACTGCGCGCACAGATGAATCGCGTCGCCGACCTGTCGCTGCTGGCGGCGGGCTAGAAACCGGGGTCAGAGTCCGATTTCCCCGATGCCGACGGCTGTGGACATGCCGTTTCAGGCGAAGCGCCGCAGGCGTGCCGGCGAGGTCGGCCGCCTCGCCAAGGCGACGAAAGATCCGCGACCATTTTGCGCTCCATGTTGACGCTGCTGCGTTCGGCGCTGTATCTGCTGCTGTTGACGGTGACCGTCATTCCGTGGGCGCTGGTGGTGTTGACCGCCTACGTCACGTCGGTGCCGACCCGCTACTGGCTGTGCACGCGCTGGACGCGTTTTGCGATCTTCGCCGCCCGCCGCATCTGCGGCATCACCTGGCGCGTCGAGGGCTGGGAGAACCTGCCCGACGGCCCGGCGATCGTGCTGCCCAAGCATCAGTCGACGTGGGAAACCTTCTGGCTGCCGTCGTTCCTGCCGCGCCAACTGACCTTCGTCTACAAGCGCGAACTGCACATGGTGCCGTTCTTCGGCTGGGCGATGGCCTCGCTGCACATGATCAACATCGACCGCAGCCGCGGCCAGGACGCGTTCGAGCAGGTCGTGCGGCAAGGCGCCGAGCACCTGCGCGACGGCTGGTGGATCGTCATCTTCCCCGAGGGCACGCGCACGCGGCCGGGATCGACGAGGCGCTACAAGACCGGCGGCGCGCGATTGGCCGTGCGCACCGGCACGCCGGTCATTCCGATCGCGGTCAACAGCGGCGAACTCTGGCCGCGCCGCTCGTTTCGCAAATGGCCGGGGGAGGTAACCGTCAGCATCGGCGCCCCGATATCAGTGGAAGGCAGGACGGCCGAGCAGGTCGGCGCGCTCGTAGAATCCTGGATCGAGACGGAAATGCGGCGGCTGGCGCCGCATCGCTACAGCGGCCCTTATGAAGGCGCTCAGCGCGCCAACACGCGGGGCCGCGACACCACGACGGCATCGATTTGACGCGCATCGCGCCGCTGGACGCACAACAACTGTCGCTGGTCTTCGACGGCCCGGCGGCCACGCCGTCCGAACCGGCGCCTGCGGCACGCGGCGATCGACGCCTGGTGGTCGGCGACGGCCCGATCCACTACACGTTGCAACGCGCGCGCCGTCGCTCGATCGGCTTCACCATCGATGACCGTGGGCTGACAGTGGCTGCGCCACGCTGGGTGAGGCTGGCCGAGATCGAATCGGCGATCGCCGAAAAGCAGCGCTGGATCCGGCGCAAGCTCGCCGAATGGCGTGAATGGCGCGCGCGCCAGCCCGTCGCCGTGCTGAACTTCGCCGACGGCGGCGTGCTTTCCTTTCTGGGGCGCAGCGTCGCGCTGCGCCTGCGTCCGCAGGCCGACTGCACCCGGCTGGTCGAGGATTCGTCCCCGCCCGAGTTGCACCTTTCGCTGCCGCTGGATGCGTCGGAACAGCGGGTTCGCGACGCCCTGCAGGCGTGGCTGAAAGCGCAGGCGCGCCGCGTCCTCGGCGAGCGCATCGCCGCGCTGGCGCCGCGGCTGCAGGTGCAACCACGCTCATGGTCGATTTCGTCGGCTCGCTCGCAGTGGGGCGCCTGTACCAACGATCGCCATATCCGCCTGAACTGGCGGCTCGTTCATTTTTCGCTACCGGTCATCGACTACGTGGTGGCACATGAGCTTGCGCACCTGAAGGAAATGAACCACAGCCCGCGCTTCTGGCAGGCCGTTGGCGAACTGCTGCCGGGGTTTGAAGCGGCACGCGACGAGGTCAAACAGCTCGACCTGGCATCGCTGCCGCTTTAGCCATTTCCGGCCGCGACCGGGCGACGCAGTTCGATGGATTTCCCTCGCTGCCTGCGCGCCAGCGGCGACACCTGCGTTACGCTGCGTTCCTTTCCGCCACCCTGTCACGATTTCGCCATGAGAATCCTGCACACGATGCTGCGCGTCGGCGACCTGCAAAGGTCGGTCGACTTCTACACCCAGGTCATGGGCATGCAGTTGCTGCGCACCACCGATCGCCCGGAGCAGAAATACTCGCTGGCGTTCGTCGGTTACGGCCCGGAGTCGGAGCACGCGGTGCTCGAGCTGACCTACAACTACGGCGTCGACAAATACGACATGGGCGGGGCGTACGGTCATGTCGCCATCGCGGTCGATGACGCCTATGCGGCCTGCGAGAAGATCAAGGCTGCCGGCGGCACTGTCACGCGCGAGGCCGGGCCGGTTAAAGGCGGCACGACCGTGATCGCCTTCGTCACCGACCCGGACGGCTACAAGATCGAACTGATCCAGGCACGGCGCTGACCAGCGCCGCCCCGGCAGGACGAGGCAGCCAACGATGCTCAAGCGCGTCGCCGCGCTTGCGCTGAGCGCAGCGCCGCTATCGCTCGCGGCGCTGTCGCTCGAGCCGCCGCCGGCAGCGACACCGCGACCGGTGCAGGACACCTATTTCGGCGTCACCGTCGACGACCCGTTCCGTCACTTCGAGAACCGCGATGACCCGGAGGTCAGCCGGTGGATGCGCGCGCAGGCTGACCATGCACGCGCCGCCCTCGACCTGATTCCCGCCCGCGCCAGGCTGGCCGAACGCATCCGGACCTACGACGATGCAGTCGCGGCGCGCGTCATCGACGTGCAGCGCCGCCCCGGCGATCTGTATTTCTATGAAAAGCGCGGCGCGACCGACAACCAGTTCAAGCTGTACGTGCGGCACGGGCTGTCCGGGGCCGAGCGGCTGCTGGTCGATCCGGACGCCATCGGGAAGCAAACGGGCCAGCCGCACGCGATCAATTACTTCGCGGCGTCGAACAACGGCCGCTTGGTTGCCTACGGCATCTCGGCCGGCGGCTCGGAAATGGCGGAGATCCATGTCGTCGATACCGCGACCGGCACCCGCGTCATGGGTCCGATTTCGCGCGCACGCTACGGCGGTATTGCCTGGCTGCCCGACGACAGCGGTTTCTTCTTCACCCGGCAGCAGGAAATGAAGCCCGGCATGGCCGAAGTGGAACGCGACCAGAGGCTGCGCGCGCTGTTCGTCAAGCTCGGCACCGATGTGGACAAGGCCCCGAGCGTGCTCGCATTCGACACGCCCGGCGTGTCGATCGCCGAAGGCGGCGAGGCCCCCTTCGTGTTTCCGCTGCCGGGCACACGCTGGGCCGCCGGGTATGTATCGCACGGCACCGATCGCGAACTGTCGCTGTACGTGGCGCCGGTGGCCGACGTCATCGCCGGCCGCGCGGCGTGGCGCAAGGCGATCGACCGCAGCGATGACGTCACCGCGTTCGAAGTCATCGGCGATCGGCTGTTCGTGCTGACGCACAAGGGCGCATCAAGCTTCAAGATCCTGGAGACCGGGCTTGCCGAGCCCGATCTTTCCAAGGCGCGTGTCGTGATGGCCGAAGGCGCCGGCGTGATCACCGGTCTTGCCCGCGCCGCCGACGGCCTTTATGTCAGCCGGCGCGACGGCACGGTGTCGAAGCTGTTCCACGTCGGTCTGGCTAAGGGCGCCAAGCCGGCGGAGGTGAAGCTGCCGCTGGCCGGCAGCTTCGAGTTTGCCGGCCTCGATCACCGGATTCCCGGGGTGCTGCTGACGCTGCAGTCGTGGACGCGTGCGCCGCAGATCTATCGCGTGGCCGGCTCGGCCGCGAAATTCACCGTGTCCAACACGCAGTTGCAGCCGCGCGGCCCGTTCGACGCGCTGCCCGACTATGTCGCCACCGAGGTACTCGTCCCCAGCCACGATGGCGCGCGAGTGCCGCTTTCGATCATCCACAGGACGGGCGTCGCGCTCGACGGCGACAATCCGACGCTGCTGTACGGCTATGCCAGCTACGGCATCACCGAAGAGCCTTGGTTTTCGCCCTGGCGGCTGGCGTGGCTGGAGCGCGGCGGCATCTTTGCGGTGGCCAATCCGCGCGGATCAGGCGCCTTCGGCCAGGATTGGTACCGGGCCGGCAAGCAGGCGACAAAGCCGAACAGCTGGAAGGACTTCATCGCCGCCGCCGAATACCTGGTCAAGCGCGGCTACACCTCGCCGGCGCGGCTCGGCATCTGGGGCGGCAGCGCCGGCGGCATCCTGGTCGGCCGCAGCATGACCGAGCGGCCCGATCTCTTCGCGGCGGTCGTCGCCTCGGTCGGCGTGTTCGACACGGTGCGCGCCGAGCTGACGCCCAACGGCGTGCCGAACATTCCGGAGTTCGGCACGCACAAGACCGAAGCAGGCTTTCGGGCGCTGCTTGAAATGAGCACCTACCACCACATCCGCGACGGCGCGAGGTATCCGGCAATGCTGCTCACGCATGGCGTCAATGATCCGCGGGTCGAGGTCTGGGAAAGCACGAAGACGGCCGCCAGGCTTCAGCAGGCAACCGCCAGCGGCAAGCCGGTGCTGCTGCGGCTCGACTACGCCTCCGGCCACGGCGTGGGCAGCACGAAAGCGCAACGCAACGACGAGCGCGCCGACGTCCTGTCCTTCCTGCTGTGGCAATTCGGCGAACCGGCGTTCCAGCCCCGGTAGCGGCCGTCAGTTTTCGGCCGGCGAGGCCGCACGCCGCGCCAGCGCCACGAAGGCCTCGACCGGAAGCGTCTCGGCGCGGGCGCCCGGATCCACACCGCATTCGACGATCTTCGCCGCGGCGAGGTGAGCGGCCAGCGCATTGCGCAGCGTCTTGCGTCGTTGGCCGAACGCGGCCGTGACGATCTTCGCGAACTCGGCCCTGTCGACATCGGGCAGTTCGGCCAGCGGCTTCGGCACCAGACACACGATGCTCGAGTCGACTTTCGGCGGTGGCGAAAACGCGCCGGCGGGCACGTTGAAAAGCCGCGTCGCGCGGTAGCGGAACTGCAGCATCACGCTTAACCGTCCGTAGTCCCTGCTGCCCGGATCGGCAACGATTCGGTCAACGACTTCCTTCTGCAGCATGAAGTGCTGGTCCCGCACGCGATTGGCGATCGGCAGCAACGCGAACAGCAGCGGCGTCGAGATGTGGTACGGCAGGTTGCCGACGATGCGCAGCGCTCTCGCCTCTGCACCCGCGAACTGCGGCCAGTCCAGTCGCAGCGCATCGGCCTCGATCAGCGTCAATAGTTCCGGCCCGAAGCGATCGCGCAGCCGCGCCGCCAGGTCGCGATCGATTTCCACCGCCGTGATCGGGGCGGCGAGCTCGATCAGCGGCGCGGTGAGCGCGCCGAGGCCCGGCCCGATCTCGACGATGCGCTCGCCCGTCTTCGGCGCGATCGCCGCGACGATGCGGTCTATGTAGTGCGCGTCGTGCAGGAAGTTCTGCGAAAAGCGCCTGCGGGCGCGATGACCTTCCATCGTCGCTGCCGCCTAGGAGGTCTCCTGCCGGTGCCACCATTCGCGAAACTCGGTGCATCGTCCGTCGGTCGCAAAGCGGGCGGCCAGCACGCCGTCGAGTTGGACCTTCGAGCCACGCGGCAGCCGCGTGAACGTTGCCTGCCAGTTCGCCCAACCCGTGTCGTCCTGGATGCCGATGACGCTGAAAGCGAACGTCACGTCGCGCTGGCTGTTCTGCGCGCCCTCCGTCCAGTAGTCGCGGATCGCCTCCCGGCCAATCAACGGCGGCCCGAACGGCGTCTCGCGATAGATCGCCGCCTCGGTGAACAGCGCGACGGCTGACAGCGGATCGCCGGCGGTCCAGGCGGCGCCGTACCGGCGCAGCCAGTCCTCGAAACGCGGGTGCGTTGTCATGAGGACGAAGGCCTGCGCCCGCTCAGTTGCGCGGCCAGATCGAGCGCGGCGACCATGCTGCCCGCGTCGGCCGCGTCGCGGCCGGCGAGATCAAGCGCGGTGCCATGGTCGACCGACGTACGCACGAACGGCAGGCCGAGCGTGACGTTCACGCCATGACCGAAGCTGGCGTGCTTGAGCACCGGCAAGCCCTGGTCGTGATACATCGCCAGCACCGCATCGAAGCGCGACAACTGCACCGGCACGAACAACGTATCGGCAGGCAGCGGCCCGGTGGCCTCGATGCCGCGCGCACGCGCGGCGACGATCGCCGGAGCGATCACCTCGATTTCCTCGCGCCCGAGATGCCCGCCTTCGCCGGCGTGCGGATTCAGTCCCGCCACGCCGATGCGCGGCTTGTCGATGCCGAAGCGCCGCTGCAGGTCGTCGTGCAACACGTCGAGCGTGGCCGCCAGCAGGTCGGCCGTGATCGCCTGCGGCACCTGTGCCAGCGGCAGATGCGTTGTGGCCAGCGCCACCCGCAGCGTTGCCCCCGTCGCGCCGCCGACCAGCAGCATCACCACGTGCGCGGCCTGCGCGCTGTCCGCGAGGTATTCGGTGTGGCCGGTGAACGGGACGCCGGCGTCGTTGATCACGCTCTTTTGCACCGGTGCGGTGACCATGGCCGCGAATTCGCCGCTGAGGCAGCCTTCAATCGCGCGATCGAGCATCCGCAGCACGTAGCGCGCGTTGCCAACGTCGAGCACACCGGCATGCACCGGCGCCTCGACCTCGATGGGCTCGATCGAAACCTGTGCCGGCAGGGGCCAGGCGATCCGGCACGCCGCTGCCGTGGACCGCAGCAGTTCGGCGTCGCCGAGAATCAAGGT
>JBFGOX010000042.1:0-10678 GCA_041565015.1 Burkholderiaceae bacterium | reverse complement strand
TCGACGAAGCGCGCCAGGCTGAGCACCAGCGTGCCCGCATCGAACACCACGCCGTCGACGAAGTCGGCATCGCCGGCGCAGGCCTTGGCCAGTGCTTCGAAGAAAGCGCCGGCCTCGGTGAAGTGGTGGTGCTCGACGGCGACGAACGGCTTGACGGGCGCGGTGGCCGCGCGCACGCGCAGTGCATAGCCGAGCGTGCCGTACGAGTTGGCCAAGCCGTAGAAGAGATCGGAATGGCGGTTGTCCGGCCGCGCCGTGACGATCTCGCCCGTGCCGGTCAGCACGTCGAGTTCGCGCACGGTTTCGTGGACCAGGCCATGGCGAAACGACGTCGCCTCGATGCCCACACCGGCCACTGCGCCGCCCAGGGTGATCGATTTCAGTTGCGGCACCACGGCCGGCATCACGCCGTGCGCCAGGCACGCGTCGGTGAGCGCGTCGTACGGCACCATGCCTTCGGCGTCGACCCATCCGGCCTGCGCATCGACGGCGAGCACGTGGTCGATCGGACGCACGTCGAGTTGCCGCTTGGCCGTCGCCGCCCGGTCACGGAAGAGATTCGACGTCGACTTGGCCAGCCCGATGCGATCGGCGCTGGCCACCGCCTTGCGCAGCGCGTCGACGCGCCGTTGATGTTCGGCGTACGCCGAGGCGGTCGTCGTCTCAGCCACCGGATTCCTGCGGCGCCGGTCGCTCATAGAGGAAGGCCCGGCTCATCGGATACGTCTGCGGCGTGCGGCGATTCTTGCCGAACGTGATCTGAAATAGTCCGGTGATGCCGTTGTCGGCTCGGAACATCTCCGCGCATCCGATCAGGTAGGTGCGCCAGATGCGGCGGAACCGTTCGTCGAACCGCCCCGGGTTCAGCCCGTGAATCTCGTCCCAGCGCGCGTCGAATCGCTCGGCCCATGCTTCGAGCGTCAGCACGTAGTGCCGGCGCAGGTTCTCGATGTCGATGATCTCGAGGCCGTATTTGTCCATCGCGTCGAGCGTCTCGCTCAGGCTCGGGATCCAGCCGCCGGGAAAGACGTGATCGCGGATGAAGAACTCGGTCGGATATTGCCCCACGTGGCCGATGAAGTGCAGCATGCCGAGCCCGCCGGGTTTCAGGAAGTCCGCGTGCGCCTTGACCACCTCGTCGATCTGGCCGCGCCCCGCGTGTTCGAGCACGCCGATCGACACGACCTTGTCGTACTGGCGGTCGACGTCGCGGAAATCCGCCTCGCGCACGTCGAGTTGGCTCGTCATGCCGCGACAATCGATTTCCGCGCGCAGCCATTCGACCTGCTCGGTGGTCGTATTGAGTCCCGTGACCCGCGCGCTGTAATGGCGTGCGGCGTGGAACATGAAGCCGCCGAAGCCGCAGCCGATATCGACCACCGATTCTCCCGCCGCCAGCCGCACCTTGCGGCATACGTGCTCGACCTTGTTGATCTGCGCCTGCTCGACCGTGCGCGTGCCCTCCGGCCAGTAGGCGCAGGTGTACATCAGCAGTTCGCGGTCGAGCCACAGCCGGTAGAAATCCGTGCCCAGCCCGTAGTGGAAGCGCGCGTTGTCCTTGGCGCGCTGCCAACTGGCGTTGTTGCGCCTGAACTCGTGCCAGCCGTTGCGCAGCCGCACCAGCGGCGAAGGCTGCGAGAAGCGCACCTCGAGGCCAAGCGCGAACAACGCCGCCAGGTCCCCGTCGAGGTCGAGCTCGCCGTCGAAGTGGCTGTCGAGCAGGCCGATGTGGCCGAACAGCACCGCACGGCGCTGCGCCGCCGCGGTCCGGAACCGCATCGTCAGTTGCGGCTCGGCCGGCGGGCCGTAGCGTTGCTCGGTGCCGTCGGCATAGACGACACGCAGCGGCCGGCTGGAACGCGCGCTGATGGCGCGCAGGCGGGAATCGATCAGCGTCTTCATCTTCGTCTTGGCGATCTGCGGCGATCCGCACATCGGATTCTGTGGCCCGACGCGCGTACTGTCGATGACCGTAATCATCGTCGACACCGGCCCGGATGCGGGCCGTTGTCGGGCCGTGCCGCCGGCGCCTCGGCTTGCGCATTTCTGCCGAGCGGGCATCATCGCGACTCAACTTCCGGCTCCGCGCAACCCCCTTGGTGGTACGCACACGATGATCAGCAAGATCGTTGCCTCGATCGAGGCCGCGCTCGCCGACGTGCCCGACGGCGCGACGATTTTGCTCGGCGGCTTCGGCAGTGCCGGCCTGCCGGCCGAACTGATCGACGGGCTGATCGCGCAGGGCGCGAAAGACCTCACGATCGTCAACAACAACGCCGGCAATGGCGACACCGGCCTGGCCGCGCTTTTGAAAGCGCGACGCGTGCGCAAGATCATCTGTTCGTTCCCGCGTCAGGTCGATTCGTACGTTTTCGACGGACTGTATCGCGCCGGCGAGATCGAGCTCGAACTGGCGCCGCAGGGCAACCTCGCCGAGCGCATCCGCGCCGCCGGCGCCGGCATCGGCGCTTTCTACACGCCGACCGCCTATGGCACCGAACTGGCGCAAGGCAAGGAAACGCGCATGATCGACGGTCGCGGCTACGTGCTCGAATTCCCGATCCATGCCGACTACGCGCTGATCAAGGCCGAGCGCGGCGATCGCTGGGGCAACCTCACTTACCGCAAGACCGCGCGCAACTTCGGGCCGATCATGGCCGCAGCGGCGAAGATCACCGTGGCCACCGTGCACGAAATCGTCGAGCTCGGTGCGCTCGATCCGGAGGCGGTGGTCACGCCGGGGCTGTACGTCGAGCGCATGGTGCAGATTCCGCGCCTGCCGACGCAGCCGGTCGGCGTAAGGCCGATGTGATGGAGCCGGCGCGATGAAACGGTGGACGCGTGAGCAGATGGCTGCCCGCGTGGCACAGGACATCCCGGAGGGAGCGGTGGTCAATCTCGGCATCGGTCTGCCGACGCTGGTGGCCAATTTCCTGCCGCGTGACCGCGAAGTGATCCTGCAAAGCGAGAACGGCGTGCTCGGCATGGGGCCGGCGCCGCCTGAAGGCGAAGAGGACTACGACCTGATCAACGCCGGCAAGTCGCCGGTCACGCTGCTGCCGGGTGGCTGCTTCTTTCACCATGCCGACAGCTTCGCCATGATGCGCGGCGGCCACCTCGACATCTGCGTGCTCGGCGCCTTCCAGGTCTCGGTGCGCGGCGACCTGGCCAACTGGGCGACCGGTGCCCCCGATGCCATTCCTGCCGTCGGCGGCGCGATGGACCTGGCCCTCGGCGCCAGGCAGACCTTCGTGATGATGGAACACCTGACGAAGACCGGCGAGAGCAAGCTGGTCGAGCGCTGTACGTATCCGCTTACCGCGTTGGCCTGCGTCAGTCGCGTCTACACCGATTTGGCCGTCATCGACGTGACGGCCGACGGGCTGCGGGCGGTCGAGCTGATCGAAGGCCTGTCGTTCGATGAACTGCTACGGTTGTCTGCCGTGCCGATCCGGCCGCTGGCCTGATTTCCGCTTCGCCGCCATCACCGGCCACGGGCACGACTCAGCCACGAACACGCTTGAAGGAGCAAGGCGATGAAGGTCTTCGAGATCCGCGACGAGTGGGGCTTCGACCATCTGCAACTCGGCACGCGGCCCGATCCGCGCCCTGGCCCCGGCGAGGTCCTGCTGAAGATGAAGGCAGCATCGCTGAACTATCGCGACCTGGTGGTGCCGAACCGCGGCTACGGTGCGTTCACCGGTAATTTGCCGCTGATCCCGCTGTCCGACGGCGTCGGCGAAGTGGTCGAAGTGGGCCAGGGAGTGACCCGCGTGAAGGTCGGCGATCGTGCCTGCCCGTGCTTTCACCAGTCGTGGATCGGCGGCGCACCCGATCTCGAACGGCTGACGCGAACGCTCGGCGGGCCGGTCGACGGCACGATGACCGAACTGATGTGCCTGCCGGCCGACGGCGTGGTCAAGGTAGCCGCGCATTTGACCGACGAGCAGGCGGCAACGCTGCCTTGCGCGGCGCTCACCGCCTGGAGCGCGCTGGTCACCTACGACCAACTCGCGCCCGGTTCGCGCGTGCTGGTGCAGGGCACCGGCGGCGTGGCGCTGTTCGCCCTGCAGTTCGGCAAGCTGCTCGGCTGCCACGTGACGGTGATTTCCTCCAGCGACGACAAACTCGCTCGGGTCAAACAACTCGGCGCCGATGCCGGCCTCAACTACGTGACCACGCCCGAGTGGTCGAAGGCGACACGCGAGATCACTGGCGGCCGCGGCTTCGATCACATCGTCGAGCTCGGCGGCGAGAAGACGCTGCCGCAGTCGCTGCGCGCGATCCGTCCCGGTGGCACGATCTCGATGATCGGCGTGTTGTCGGGCTCGGCGCTCGCCGCGCCGCTCGGCCACGTGGTCACGCGACAGGTGCGGCTGCAGGGCATCACCGTCGGTTCGCGCGACGGCTTCGAGGCGATGATGCGCGCCGTCGAACAGCACCGCGTGCAGCCGGTCGTCGACCAGGTGTTCGCGTTCGAGCAATTGAAAGAGGCGATGGCGCAACTGAAGCGTGGTGCGCACTTCGGCAAGATCTGCGTCCGGCACTGAATCGATCGCTTCCGGCATGCGCCGCCACGGGTCATGACCGAGTCCGTCGTCTACGGCGCGATCGCACTGGCTGTTGCCGGTCTACTGGCGCTGGTCTTGAGCCTTGCCGCAGGGCGGCGGCGGCCATTGCGCGCGTTCAGCAGCCTGCTGGTCTCGGCGCTGATGCTGATCAGCGCCGCGCTGCTCGGCACGCTGGTCGCGACCACGGTCGGCTACCGGGCGCTGACGCGAGAGGAAACCGCGGCGCGGATCCACGTCGAGCCGACCGGCCCGCAGCGCTTCGCGGCGCGCGTGCGCTTCGCCGACGGCGCCGAGCAGCGCTTCGAACTCGCCGGCGACGAGGTCTACGTCGACGCCCACATCCTGAAGTGGAAACCGGCGGCCAACCTGCTCGGACTGCACACAGCCTACGAGTTGTCGCGCATCGCCGGCCGCTATCGAAACCTGCAGCACGAACGCAGTGCCCCGAGGACGGTTCATTCGCTGGCGCCGGAAAAACCGCTCAACCTGTTCAGCCTGCGCCAGCGATTTGCCTTCCTTGCGCCGCTGGTCGACGCCGAGTACGGCTCGGCCAGCTTCGTCATGGCCGACCGTCCGGCGGACTTCGAACTGCGCGTGTCGACGACCGGGCTGCTGATCCGCGAAGTGCCGGCAACCGATCGCCGCCCATCAGCGCCGCGCTAGCGTCGGCAAGGCGCTGGCGCGCCGGGCCATTCGCTTCGGGCCGGCGCGAAGGAAGCGATCCAGCCTGGCCGCGAATCTCGTGCCGCCTTCGCACGATTCCATCATCTGTCCGCTGGTTTCGGCTCCTGAAAGAAAGCGCCCGGCCGACGCCGGCGATGCCACCCACTCCGTTACACGAAACGGTGCGAATCGTCGATGGGCTTGAATCGCCCCCCCCCGGCAGCGTATGTTGATTGCAGAAGCGTCGATCCGTGGCTGTGATGCCATACAAGTGAACGACATAACAACAGGGCGAGGAGGTTTCATGTCGATGCGCTCAACCGCGCGGCTTGCCGTGCGTTGGTTTGCTTTTTCCTTTGTCTTTTCCGCACTTTCGCTGCTGGGCGCGAGCGCAGCCGCGCAGCCTGCCGACTCGGCCGGCTGCCTGGCCTGCCACGCCGGCATCGAGCCGATTTCCGATACGCCGATCAAGAAGAACATGTCCTGCACCACTTGCCATCGCGGTGACAACAACGGCAAGACGGCCGAAGAAGCGCACAAGGGCATGTGGGCGAACCCGTCCGACTTCCGCGTCGTCGACCAGGCGTGCGGCACCTGCCACCGGCAGGAAGTGGCCAACAACAAGAAATCGCTGCACGCGACGATGGCCGGCATGATCAGCGGCACGCGCTTTGCCAACGGCGCGCAGAAGACCAAGAGTTCGCTGTTCGCCACCTACCCGACGACCGACGACGACGGCGCGGTGCCGGCGCAGCGCGGCGCGGTGCAGTCGCTGCAGCAGATCCCGTCGTACGACGCCGGCAAGCCGATCGGCCTGGACAACCACCCAATCGACGACTACCTGCGCGAGCAGTGCCTGCGTTGCCACCTGTGGTCGGGCGGCGGCAGTAACGCCGGCGACCTGCGCGCCTCGGGCTGCGCGGCCTGTCACGTCGAGTACAGCAAGACCGGCCGCTACGAAGGCAACGACAAGGCCATCGACAAGACCAAGGCCGGCCGGCCGAAGGCGCACCGGATGACGCGCAAGGTCAGCAGCCTGCAGTGCCAGACCTGCCACAACCGCGGCGGGCGCACCGGGGTGAGCTACTTCGGCATGATGGAATCCGACGAGTACGGCTCGCCGTGGGGAACGAAGGCCGGCGAGAAGGCCGGCGAGAAGCTGCACGGCAAGTTCTACAACCACCTGGCCGGCGACGTGCACTACCAGAAAGGCATGGCGTGCATCGACTGCCACACCAAGAGCGACCTGCACGGCGACGGCAACATGTATTCCAAGCGCGAGCAGGCGGTGGAGATCCGCTGCGAAAGCTGCCATGGCACGGTCAAGGAATACAGCAAGCTGACCACGGCCTGGGGAAACGTGCTGCCGAACCTCAAGCGCGAAGCGGGCAAGGTCGTGCTGACGACCAAGATCGACAACGTGACGAAAGTCGTGCCGCAGGTCCGCGACGCGGCGCTGAAGGGCTCACCGGAAGCGCGCGCCGCCAAGGCGCTCGCTGCGCACAACGAGAAGCTCGAGTGCTACGCGTGCCATGCGCAGTGGGCACCGCAGTGCTACGGCTGCCATGCGCAGCAGGACCTGGCCACCAAGAGCAACGACTGGATCACCACCAAGGCCGGTGCCGATCCGTCGCGCGGCGGCACCGCCGGCGCCCGCGAGAAGGTTGCCTACAAGTGGTCCGAGACGCGCTCGTACCTGCGCTGGGAATCGCCGGTGCTCGGCATTAACAGCCGCGGCAAGGTCTCGCCTTTCATTCCCGGCTGCCAGGTGATCTTCACGCAGATCGGCCCCGACGGTAAGGCAACGCTGCACAACAAGGTGTTCACCAACGGCGAGGGCTACTCGGGACTGTCGCATGCGCCGATCCAACCGCACACGATCTCGAAAGGCGCGCGCAGCTGCGCCGACTGCCACGCCAACCGCAAGACGCTGGGGCTGGGCAGCGGTTTCTATGACACGAAAGCCAATGGCGTCGACGTGCCGTTCGAACTCGAGCGGATCGTTGACGAGGAAGGCAAGCAGCTGCAGGGCATCAGCCACGAGGGCGCGCGGCCGTTCAACAAGGCCGAGCAGCAGCGCATCTCGCGCGTGAGCAGTTGCATGGGTTGCCACAACGAGACCAGCGCCAAGATCTGGAGCAAGGTCAGCGCCAGCGCTGGCAAGGCGCCGAGCGACGATATCCACCGCGCGGTGATCCAGAAACTGCTGAACAAAGGCGCGCCGAAGTAGTGCTGCGCAGCCGGCGCCGGTTTCGCGCGGCGCCGGCACTGCGCACCCGACGTCGGCATGATCCGCGCCGCGTAGCGGCCCGCGCCTCGACAATCGTGCCGATGCGAATGACGAGTCGATCACGCTGCATCGACATGGCGAGAACGGCAATCGGGCGCATGCTGGGCGCGGCGCTCGCAATCACCCTGACCACCGTCGCAACGACCACCCTCGCCGGCCGGCCGCTGCAGACCGAGGATGCCGGCGTGCTCGGCCGGGGGGAGTGCGAGTTCGAGGCTGCGTTCCGCCGCGAGTCGGGCGTCGAGGCACCGAGCGCGCGCGAGATCACGGGACAAGTTGGCTGCGGGGTCGGAGTACAGACGCAACTGGCGCTGGCACTGGTGCGTTCGCGCAGCGGTGCGACCCGCGGCGAAGGCGTGGCGTTCAGCGGCAAGACCTTCATGCGCGAACTGACCGATACGCAGGCCGGCCTGGTGCTGGCCTACGCGATCGCCGATGCGCGCGCCTCGGGTCAATCGTTCAGGCATGAAAGCACCGAAATCAAGGCCGTTCTCAGCGCGCCACTGGCGGACGCCTGGCTGCTGCACGGCAACCTCGGCTGGTCGCGCGCCGAGAGCGAACGGCAGAACAGCACGATCTGGTCGGCGGCAGTCGAACGCATCGGCGTCGGCCGCTTCGACCTGATGGCCGAGGTCTTCGGCGACGATCGCGGCGCGCCGTGGTGGAACACCGGCCTGCGCTACACCGTGATCGACCAGCGGCTGTTCCTCGACGCCTCGTACGGCGCGCAGATCAAGCGCGGCCGGCCGAAGCTGCTGACGGTCGGCCTGAAGCTCGCGTTCTGACGCCGGCGGCTCAGCGCGCCGCACGCGTGCCGACGAAGAACGTCATCACCGCGCTGAACGCCGCCGCACCGGCAAGCCAGAGGATGCCGCGCTCCCAGGCAGCGGCGAGATTGCCAGCGGCGCGGCCCTGATCGAGCACCCAGCCCACCAGCGGCTGCAGGATGCCGGTGCCGAGAAAGATGCCGACGTTGACCACCGAGGTGGCGATGCCGGAGTACTGCGGCGGATTCGCCTCCTTGGCGATCGTCCACGACAACGTAAAGCCGGGGATCAGCAGCCCCATCAGGAAGAACCAGACCAGTGTCGCCCACAGCGGCCACGACACGTGCAGCAGCCACGGCGCCCACGACAGCGCGTAAGCGACGACGAAGGCGCGCATGACGCCACGGCGGCTGCGCAGCCGATCGGAAATGACGCCGATGGCCAGCGAACCGAACGCCACGCCGAGCAGCAGCAGGCTGGTGTGCTGCGCGGCGCTGACGCGGTCCAGGCCGTGCACCTGCTGCAGGTACGGCACGCCCCACAGCCCGGCAAAGGCCAGGTAACTTCCGCCCACTCCTGCGTTGACGACGAACGCCGGCCAGGTCGTGCGGTTGGCCAGCACGCGTGCGAGGACCCGCAGCCATGGCACGCGTTCGCCTGTGGCCGGCAGTGCACTGACCGGCGCGAAGCCGAGGTCCTGCGGCGTATCGCGCACGCGCAGCCAGGTGGCCAGCGCCAACACTGCGGACAGCACCGCCAGCCCGACAAAGACCACGCGCCACGAGGTCAACGTCACCGCCCAGGCGAGCGGCGCGCCGGCCGCCACCGCGCCGAGGTTGCCGGCGAACATCGTCACGCCGGCCAGCGTGGCGAAACGCTCGGGGGCGAACCACACCGCCGAAACCTTCAGCACGGCGAGGAACGCCACCGAAACGCCGACGCCGACCAGCGTGCGACCCAGCGCCGCGATCTCCCATGCGGGCGCCAGCGCAAATAGCAGCGAGCCCACGGCAGCGATTGCCGATCCGGCGGTCAGGATGCGGCGCGGCCCGAGCGTGTCGGCCAGCACGCCAACCGGGATCTGCAGCACCGTGTAGACGTAGAAGTAGGTCGCTGCCAGCGTGCCGAGAACCGTGGCACTTATCGAAAACGCCTGCGTCAGTTCGCCGGCAATGGCCGCCGGCGCGGTGCGGTGGACGAACGACAACACGAAGCTGGCCAGGGCAATCGCGAAGATCAGGCGAGCGACGCGCGCCATGCGCTGCGATGCGGAGGAATCGACGGCTGTCATCTGATGTGCCTTGCCCTCGCCTGCACTCGGTTTCGCAGCCCTCACCCCGATCGTCGCGGCCCCCGCCGGAAGCCCGCTGGGGCAGGCTGCGGCCGACGCCAGAATTGTCACCGAGAAAACTGGGTCCCCGCCGGCGCATTCCCTCGACGCCAATGGGGGCGGGAACGACGGCGGCCAGACTTGCGCCGAATCAGTACGTCTCGAGGTGCAGCCGCCCTGCCTGCCGCAGCTCCGCGTGCAGGGCGTCCCAGTCGAGGCCGTGCGTCGTCGCCGCCGCCTGCAGCGCAGCGAGCACGCCGTCTTCCATGCCGCGCAGTCCGCAGACGTAGATGAACGTGTTCGGATCTTCGAGCAGCGCACCGACCTCACGCGCGCGGTCGCGCATCGCGTCCTGCACGTAGCGGCGTGGCTGGCCCGGCGTGCGCGAGAAGGCGAAGTTGATGTCGATGAAGTCCTTCGGCAGGTTCATCAGCGGGCCGAAGTACGGCAGCTCCTCCTGCGTGCGGGCGCCGAAGAACAGCATGAGTCTGCCGCCCTCGCCCTTGCCGCGGCGCCGGCGCCGGCGCTCGGTCATCGCGCGCATCGGCGCCGAACCGGTGCCGGTGCAGACCATCAGCAGGCTGCTTCCCGGATGGTTCGGCATCAGGAAGGTGTTGCCGAACGGGCCGATCACCTGCACGGTGTCGCCGCGCTGGAGGTCGCACAGGTAGTTCGAGCACAGACCTTTGACCGGCTTGCCGTCGTGATCGGCGGTCACCCTTTTGACCGTCAGCGACAGGTTGTTGTAGCCGGGCCGCTCGCCGTCGCGTGGCGAGGCGATCGAGTACTGCCGCGCATGATGCGGGCGGCCGTGCTCGTCCACGCCGGGCGGCAGGATGCCGATCGACTGGCCTTCAAGCACCGGAAACGGCGTGCCGCCGAAGTCGAGCACGATGTGCCGCGTGTCGCTTTCGGCGGCCGCATCGGTAACCCGGTAATTGCCCATCACGGTGGCCGTGGCCGGGTTGCGCTGCGTGTACAGGTTCACATAGGGATGCGATGCCGACCACGGCGGCATCGTCGATCCGGGTACCGCCGCCGGCGGGACGGGTGGCGC
>JBFGOX010000041.1:0-10711 GCA_041565015.1 Burkholderiaceae bacterium | reverse complement strand
TCGTCGTCGCACGGATGGCGCAGCCTCATCGGTGGGCCGCGAGCGGAAACTCAGAATGCGTGTCGACGAAGTGACAAGTCGCCGCTACGCCGCCATCTTCGCCGCGATCGCGTTGCCGGCGCGCGCGAAGGCCTTGCGGCCGAGGATGCCGCTGATCCACTGGCCGGTCGCCACCACCTTGGCCAGATCGATGCCGGTGTCGATGTCCAGGCCTTGCAGCAGGTACAGCACATCCTCGGTGGCGACGTTGCCCGTCGCGCCTTTCGCATACGGGCAGCCGCCCAGTCCGGCCACGCTGGTGTCGAAGGTCGAGATGCCCATCTCGAGGCAGGCGTAGATGTTGCCGATCGCCTGCCCGTAGGTGTCGTGAAAGTGCCCGGAAACGTCCTTGACGTCGTAGATCTGCAGCACCGCCTCCATCGCCGCCTGCGTGGCGCGCGGCGTGGCCACGCCGATGGTGTCGGCCACGCCGCAGTGCTGCACGCCGATCGCCTGCATCAATGTGGCCACGTAGGCCACCGCGTCGGGCTTGACCTCGCCCTGGTACGGACAGCCGAGCGCGCAGGAGATCGCGCCGCGCACGTGGATGCCGGCCGCGCGCGCGGCCTCGGCCACCGGGCCGAAGCGTTCGATCGACTCGGCGATCGAGCAGTTGATGTTCTTCTGCGAGAACGCCTCGCTCGCCGCGCCGAAGACGACGATCTCGTGCGGTTTCGTCGGCAGCGCCGCTTCGAAGCCCTTCATGTTCGGCACCAGCACCGAGTAGACGACACCGGGCTTGCGTTTGATGCGTGCCATCACCTCGGCGCCGTCGGCCATCTGCGGCACCCACTTCGGCGACACGAAGCTGGTTACCTCGATGTTCGTGAAACCCGCCTCGGTCAGGCGGTCGGTCAGCTCGACCTTAACGTCGGCCGGGATCATCTGCTTTTCGTTCTGCAACCCGTCGCGCGGGCCGACGTCGACGATTTGTACCTTGCTGGGCAAGACTGCCATTGCGCTCTCCCGCAGTTCCAGCCAGATGGTAGCGCCGCCGAGCGGCGCGCCCGGCGCGTTCAGTAACCGCGTGTTCGGTCGACGTAACCGGGCAGCGATTCCGGCGCCGCGCCGCGTTCCAGTTGCACGATCGCTGCCGCGATCTGCTGCGCGGCCGGCCGCCGCGGCGTCGGTCCGGAAAGGTGCGGCGTGACCGTCACCTTCGGGTGACGCCAGAACGGGTGCTCGTCCGCAAGCGGCTCGGTGCGGAACACGTCGAGCACCGTGCCAGCGAGGTGGCCTTCGTCGAGCAGGGCCAGCAGGTCGTCGTCGACGATCGTGCCGCCGCGGCCGACGTTGATCAGATGCGCACCCTTCAGCAGCAGCGACAGCCGCTCGCGGTCCAGCAGATCACGCGTCTCGGCGGTCAGCGGCAGCACGTCGACGAGGATGTTGGTCTGCGCGAGAAACGCAGGCAGATGCGCGTCGCCGGCAAGACACTGCACGCCGTCGATGTGCTTGTTCGTGCGCGACCAGCCGCACACCGGGTAGCCGAACGCCGCCACTGCGCTTGCGATCTGCGCGCCGATCGCGCCGAGCCCCAGCACGCCGACCGTCGGCGGCCGGCCGCGCGGACGGTCGACGTTCCAGTCGCGCACCGCCTGCGGGCCGGTGAAACGGTCGATCCCGCGCGTGATCCGCGCAATGAAGAAGCACACGTACTCGGCCATTTTCGGCGCCATGCCGGCGTCGACCAGCCGCAGCACCGGCAGCGCGGGCGGCAGTGACGGCAGCGCCAGCAATCCTTCGACGCCGGCGCCGACGTTGAACAGCACCTGCAGATCGCGTTCCTGCGCGAAGAACTCCGCTGGCGGCAGCCATACGGCGGCGTAGCGTGCGGCCAGTGGCGCGCCGTTCCACAACTGAACGTCCGCGTCGACACCCGCTTCGGCGCAGGCCTCGGCCACCGCCTCGCGCCACGGTTCTTCGGTCATCCGCGTCAGGGCGATCGCGATGCGCAGTGGCGAAGTCATGACGCGCTGAAGGCCACCAGTTCTGCTCCTTCGACCACCTGCTCGCCGGCGGCGTACAGCACCGCATCGACGACGCCGTCGCTCGGGGCGACGATCGTGTGTTCCATTTTCATCGCTTCCATCACCAGCAGCGGCGTGCCCTTGGCCACGCGGTTGCCGGCGGCCACGTGCACGGCGATGACCTTGCCTGGCATCGGCGCGGCCAGGCCGGCGCCGGCGCCGTCGCGCTCACCGGCGTGCGCGATCACGTCGAGCAGCGCCAGCACGCGATGCCGTCCGCCACTGAACACGTGCAGCGCGTCGCCGTTGCGCACGACGTCGGCGGTGAGCGTCCGGTGGCCCAGCCGCAGCGTCAGTCGCGAGCCGTCGCAGGCGACGATCGACAGCAGTTCGTCGTGGCCGGCATGACGGTAGTGATAGCCGTCGCGGCCGTATTCGAGTTCGACCTCGTGCACGCCGTGCTCCGACTGCAGCGTCAGCGTGCGAACGTAGGTCGTGTTCAGCCGCCAGCCGCTGCGCGAATCGAACGGGTCGCGCCGGCCGATGCCGGCAGCCGCTTCATCGACCAGCACGCGCGCGCAGGCAGCGGCGAGCATGTCCTCGGGCACGCGCGCCTCGGCGACGAACAGCCGCTCGCGCTCGCGCTCGATCAGCCCGGTGTCGAGATCGGCCGCGACGAATGCCGGGTTGTCCATCAGGCGGGCCAGGAAGTCGACGTTGTTGGCCAGGCCGACGATGTGGAACTCCGCGAGCGCGCCGCGCATGCGCGCGATGGCCTGCGCACGGCTGTCGCCCCAGACGATCAGCTTGGCGATCATCGGGTCGTAGTGCGGGCTGATCGCGTCGCCGGCGCGCTCGCCGCTGTCGATGCGCACCGGCGCCGGATCGTGGAAGCCGTTGTCGTCGGCGTTGCGCTTGAATTCGACGGCATCCGGCATCGCCATGTGCGACAGCCGGCCGATCGCCGGCAGGAAGCCCTTGTCCGGGTTCTCGGCATACACGCGCGCCTCGATCGCGTGGCCGCGGATCTCCAGTTGCTCCTGCGTCACCGGCAGCTTCTCGCCCGCAGCCACGCGCAGTTGCCATTCGACCAGGTCGTGGCCGCTCACCATCTCGGTCACCGGATGCTCGACCTGCAGCCGCGTGTTCATCTCCATGAAGTAGAACGTGCCGTCGTCGTCGACGATGAACTCCACCGTGCCGGCGCCGACGTAGCCGACCGCCTGCGCCGCGGCGACCGCCGCCTCGCCCATCGCGCGGCGGCGCTCGGCGGCCATGCCCGGCGCCGGCGCCTCCTCGATCACCTTCTGGTGCCGCCGCTGCACCGAGCAGTCGCGCTCGAACAGGTACACGCAGTTGCCGTGCGTGTCGGCGAACACCTGAACCTCGATGTGCCGCGGCCGCTGCAGGTACTTCTCGACCAGCACCTGCTGGTCGGAGAACGCCGCCGCTGCCTCGCGCTGGCAGGAGGCGAGCATGGCGTCGAACTCGGCGGCGCCGTTCACGATGCGCATGCCCTTGCCGCCGCCGCCGAGCGCCGCCTTGATCAGCACCGGGTAACCGATGCGTTCGGCTTCGCGCGCCAGCAGCGACGGGTTCTGGTCGGCGCCGTGATAGCCGGGCACCAGCGGCACGCCGGCCTTTTCCATCAGCGTCTTGGCTTCCGACTTGCTGCCCATCGCCGCAAGGGCGCGCGGTGGCGGGCCGATGAACACCAGCCCGGCCTCGGCCACCGCGTTGGCGAACGCTTCGTTCTCGGACAGGAAGCCGTAGCCGGGATGGATCGCCTGCGCGCCGCTGGCCTTCGCCGCGGCGATGATCAGCGTGCCTTGCAGATAACTGTCGCGCGCCGGCGGCGGGCCGATGCGAACGGCCTCATCGGCGAAGGCCACATGCCGGCTGCCGGCGTCGGCGTCCGAATAAACGGCCACCGTGCGCACGCCGAGCCGGCGCGCGGTGGCGGCGACACGGCAGGCAATCTCGCCGCGATTGGCGATCAGGATCTTGTCGAACACATTTCCTCCGCGGCGAGATTGCCTCTCGCTTCGCTCGGTCGGCAATGTGGCTCCGACATCACCTGCGCTGCGCGCAGATGAGTCTTCACCGCAACTGCCACGCCGTGGCCGTTGTCGCCGCGGTGAGCGGCCATGACATTCGAGAGCATCGATTCAGCCTTTCCGTTCGGGCGGCTCGGGTCGCGTGTCGAGCAGCACGGGCCCCAACTGCGTGAACCAGCCGTCGCGATTGTCCACCAGCATGTCGATGCGCAGCGGCACGGCGCCGATCAGTTCGGCCGGCACCAGCGCCGGCAGCGCCGAGACGACGATGCCGACTTCGGCCGCCTGCCCGCGCGGCTGCGAGAGCAGCAGTTGCCGGACGGTGACCAGCGTGACGGCGGCATCCGGGGTCAGCGCGAAGACCTGCCATGCACTGCCACGCGGTGCCGGCGGCAGCCGCGGGTCGACGGCGAGCGGACGCTGAAGCCGGATCACGTAGCGCGCTGCCTGCGGTGAATGCACGGTGATGTCCAGCTCGACGGCCTGGAACGTCGCACGCTCGTCGGTCAGAATGGCGGCGCGCAGTATCGCGGGATCGACTGCGTAGAACTGCTCGGCGCCGAAGCGTCGTCGCGCGGCTGGCGGGGCGGGGGCCATCGTCGGCGTTGCGCATGCCGCCGGCAACAGCGCGGCGGCAGCGAGCAGTTCGCGCCGCTTCATGCCGACGGTTGCCGGGCAGAGGTGCCGAACAGTCGGCGCACCAGCGTCGCGATGGCGCGCGCCAGTTTGGGCAGCAGCCAGAGCGCCAGCAGCACCAGCACCAGCACGATGCCGGCGGCGACCCACGGATAGGCCAGCACCAGTACCAGGAGCCCGCCGACCAGCACGTCCTCGCTGCTCGAGGCGGCGACGTTGCTGAAAGGTTCCGGCGACGTGTTGATCAGCGCGCGACTGCCGGCCTTGGTGAAATGGCTGGTGGCGGCAAGCGAGCCGCCGAGCAGCGCGGCGATCGCCGCCCAGGTGGCCGAATCGCCGCCAACGACTCCTGCGGCCAGCGCCGCACCGGCGGGTATGCGGATCAGCGTATGCACGGTGTCCCACAACGAGTCGAGCGCCGGAATCTTGTCGGCGAAGAACTCGGTCAGCATCATGAATCCGGAGACGCCAAGCACCCACGGGTGCGCGAGGATCTGCAGGCCGGCCGGCAGGGATACCCACTGCATGTAGCCGGCCAGCCCGACCACGAACAGCACCGCGTACAGGCGAATGCCGCTGGCAAAGCCGAGCACGGAAGCGATCGCGATCAGTTGCGCGGTGTCGAGGCTATCCATCGCTTTGCATTTTGCAGCTTGGGCCGGCAGCGCCTACATCTCTTCATCGTCGCCTTCGGCCGCGGCGATCTCGGCCTCGAAGTCGGTGACCCAGCGCGGCTTGCGCTTGTCGAGGAACGCGCGTACGCCTTCGCGGCCGTCATCCGAGGCGCGGATCGCCGCGATGCGTTCGGCGGTGTCGGACACCGTCGCGTCGTCGATCGGCCGCCCGGCGATTTCGCGCACCAGGCGCTTGGCCTCGCGCACGGCGCTGATCGAGGTCTGCATCAGCGCGGCGAGGATCTCGTTGACGTAGACATCGAGCGCGTCGGCGGCGACCACCGCGTGCACGAAGCCGATACGCAGCGCCTCGGTGGCGTCGAACCGCTCGGCCGTCAGCGCGTAACGGCGTGCGGCCTGTTCACCCATCGCGCGGATCACGTACGGACTGATCGTGGCCGGGATCAGCCCGAGCCGGGTTTCGCTCAGACAGAAGTTCGCCGTGTTCGCCGCGACGACGATGTCGCAGGCGGCCACCAGTCCCATGCCGCCGGCGTAAACGTCGCCGTGCACGCGGGCGATCACCGGCTTCGGCGTGAGGTAGATCGTGCGCAGCATTTCGGCCAGCCGCTGCGCGTCGGCGCGGTTCTCTTCGAACGAGTAGCCCGCCATGCGGCGCATCCATTCGAGGTCGGCGCCGGCGCAGAATGCCGGGCCGCGCCCGGCCAAGACGATCGCCCGCACGTCGTCGTCGTCGCCCAGGCGGGAGAAGGCCGACGTCAGTTCGCCGATCAGCGTTTCGTTGAAGGCGTTGCGCAGCTTCTCGCGCGCCAGCCAGACCACGGCGACGTGCTGCGCGATATGGATTTCCAGGCCGTCACTCATAGCAGGACCCTCGCCAGAAAGGCGTTCAACTCGACGCGCCAGGCGCTGCGGACCTCATCAGCCCGTCTCCATCGGAAACCGCTTGGCCACTTCCTCGAGCATCACTTCGGTGGCGCCGCCGCCGATCGCCAGGATGCGCGCGTCGCGTACCAGCCGCTCGATCGGCGACTCGCGCATGTAGCCCATGCCGCCGTGGAACTGCTGGCAGTCGTGCATCACTTCGTTGACCAGTTCCCCGGTCAGTGCCTTGAGCATCGACACTTCACGCACGTTCTCCACGCCCTGGTCGACCTGCCAGGCGCAGTGATACAGGAACTGCCGCGCCGCCGCGACCTTTGCCGCCAGCATCGACAGTCGCTGCCGGATCGTCTGCTGCTGCCACAGCGGCGCATCAAACGCCTTTCGCTCGTTGACGTAGCGGAAGGTCAGGTCGAGCGCCGTCAGGCAGTGGCCGACAGCCATCGAGGACAGCGCGATGCGTTCGGTCTGGAAGTTGCGCATGATCGCGTAGAAACCGGCGTTCTCCTCGCCTAGCCGGTTGGCCGCCGGCACGCGGCAGTTCTCGAACACGAGTTCGGCCGTGTCCGATGCGAGCCAGCCCTGTTTCTTCAGCGCGCGGCCGACGCGCAGGCCGGCCGTAGCCCGCTCGACGGCAAAGATCGACAGGCCGCGCGAACCCTTGGCTTCCCTGTCCGTGCGCGCCGCCACGAACACCAGGTCGGCGTGCACGCCGTTGGTGATGTACATCTTGGTGCCGTCGAGCACGTAATCGCCGCCGTCGCGCGTTGCACGGCTGCGAATCGACGCCACGTCGGACCCGGCGTCCGGCTCGGTCACGGCGATGGCGGTGATGCATTCGCCGGCGACGATCTGCGGCAGCCAGCGCGCCCTCTGCTCGTCGCTGCCGCCATGCACGAGATGCGGGCTTGCCATGTCGGTATGCGCGAGCACGGTGACGACGAAGCCGCCCGAGGTCGACCGTGACAGCGCCTCCTGGAACACGACGTTGGTGATCATGTCGGCGTCGGCACCGCCGTGTTCGGCCGGGTGGCACAGGCCGAGCCAGCCAAGTGCGCCCATCTTGCGCAGCACGTCGCGCGGGACGAACCCCGCCTCGTCCCACGCCAGCGCATTCGGCTCGACCTCCTGCGCGACGAAGCGCGCGACCTGGCGGCGCAGTTCGGCGTGCTCGGGGCGGTCGTGGATCGATGCCTTCATCGGCGCATACGCGTCGTTCGCCAGCGGGGACAATGCCGTTCAGGCCGTCCTGTGCGCTCAGGCGGGCGCCTCGCCGGAGACCTTGGCCCAGCGCATCGAGTGATGCGACAGCAGGTCGGCACTGTTGCTGCCGCGGCATTCGGCGACTCCGTAGACGCTGCGCCGGCCGACCCGCAGCACGCGCGCCGAACAGACGATGTTCTCGTCGCGGCCGCCGCGCAGAAAAGCCGACTGCATGTCCGAAGTCACCCAGCTTTCGTCCATGCCGCGGGTCGTCATGATCGCCAGCCAGAAGGCGACGTCGGCCGCGCCCATCAGAGCCATGCCGCTGATCAGGCCGTCGGACCGCTCGAGTCCTTCGGTGAAAGGCATCATGACCTCGCACTCCCCGAGCGCGCAGGAAGTCGCGCGAACGCCATAGCTCGCCAGGAACGGCGACTCCTCGATCACGGCGTTCAGGGCTTCGAGCGTTACCAGTGAATCGGACATGGACGACCTCCTCTGGGTTGCCGCACGCTGCGGTGCGTTCAGGTGGTGGTCAGGTGCGTGCCTTGCGCCTACATCCGGAACACGCCGAACTTCGGCTCCGCGATCGGGGCGTTCAGTGCGGCGCTCAAAGCCAGCGCCAGTGTCATGCGGGTGTCGAGCGGATCGATCACGCCGTCGTCCCACAAGCGCGCGCTGGCGTAGTACGGATGCCCTTGGGCTTCGTACTGATCGAGGATCGGCTGCCTGAATGCTGCTTCCTCTTCGGCGCTCCAGGTGCCGCCGCGCGACTCGATGCCGTCGCGCTTGACGGTGGCCAGCACGCTGGCCGCCTGCTCGCCGCCCATCACCGAGATGCGGGCGTTCGGCCACATCCACAGGAAGCGCGGCCCGTAGGCGCGGCCGCACATGCCGTAGTTGCCGGCGCCGAAGCTGCCGCCGATGATCAGCGTGAACTTCGGCACCTGCGCGCAGGCCACCGCGGTGACCATCTTGGCGCCGTGCCGGGCGATGCCTTCGTTCTCGTACTTCCTGCCGACCATGAAGCCGGTGATGTTCTGCAGGAAGATGAGTGGCACTTTCCGGTGGCAGCACAGTTCGATGAAGTGCGCGCCCTTGGCCGCGCTTTCTGAGAACAGGATGCCGTTGTTGGCCACGATGCCTACCGGTATGCCTTCGATCCAGGCAAAGCCGGTGACCAGCGTGGTGCCGAAGCGGGCCTTGAACTCGTCGAACTCGCTGGCATCGACGATGCGGGCGATCACCTCACGCACGTCGTAGGGCTTGCGGGTGTCGGTTGGGATCACGCCGTACAGTTCCGTCGGGTCGCAGGCCGGCGGCCGCGGCTCGCGCAACTGCTGCGGCGACGGCTTGACGTAGTTGGTGGTGGCCAGAATGCGGCGCGCCAGGGCGAGGGCGTGGGCGTCGTTGACCGCCAGGTGATCGGCCACGCCACTCAGGCGCGTGTGCACGTCGCCGCCGCCGAGTTCCTCGGCGCTGACGACTTCGCCGGTGGCCGCTTTCACCAGCGGCGGGCCGCCGAGGAAAATCGTGCCCTGCTCGCGCACGATGATCGTCTCGTCCGACATCGCCGGCACGTAGGCGCCGCCGGCGGTGCACGAGCCCATCACCACCGCGATCTGCGGGATGCCGAGAGACGACAGCGTGGCCTGGTTGTAGAAGATGCGGCCGAAGTGTTCGCGGTCGGGAAACACATCGTCCTGGTTCGGCAGATTGGCGCCGCCGGAGTCGACCAGATACACGCACGGCAGCCGGTTTTCGCGGGCGATTTCCTGCGCGCGCAAATGCTTCTTCACCGTGATCGGACAATAGGTGCCGCCCTTGACGGTGGCGTCGTTGCACACGACCACGCATTCCCGCCCACCGACCCGGCCGACGCCGGTGATGATGCCGGCGCACGGCGCCTCGTCGTTGTACATGCCGTAAGCGGCCAGCTGCGACAGTTCGAGGAACGGCGTGCCCGGGTCGAGCAGCATCTGCACGCGATCGCGCGGCAGAAGTTTGCCGCGCGCGGTGTGCTTGGCGCGCGCGGCTTCGCCGCCACCGTCGCCCACCCGCGCGACCTGCGACTTCAGATCGGCGACCAGCGCGCCCATGCTGTCGGAGGCGGCGCGGAACTCTTCCGTGCGCGGGTTCAGTCGTGTTTGCAGGACGGTCATCTTGTTGGTGGGCCAGGTGCAGGCGGACCGCTTCGTATCCCTATGCTAGGCGCATGGTAGTGCGAACGCCGGCGCGAGGACCAGCGAGCTGAACCGCGACGTCATGGCAAAGGCTGCCGCGGCGGCGCATGACGCGCGAAGTGCCAGGCGGCGAGCGCGAACGCCAGCGTCTGCAGCGCCGCGCTGACGAAGAACGGCGCGCCGATGCGCCAGTCGCCGGCTGGCAGTTCGCTGACCTCGGCCAGCACCGGCGCACCGATCATCGGCGCGATCACGACCATCAGGCTGGCCAGCGAACTCAACGCGCCCATCGTGCGGCCCTGCTCGGTGAGATCGGCAGCTTTCGACACCAGCGCCTGCAGCGACGGTGCGGCGGCGAAAGCCAGCAGGTTGGCGAAGATGATCGCGTACATCATCCAGCTCTGCGTGGCGCTGCCCCAGGCGATAAAGGCCAGCACCCACGAGCCGATGCCGGCCAGCGCCATCTTTCGTTCGCCGAAGCGGCGGATCAAGTGGCCGAGCAGCACGCCCTGCACCAGCACCGCCATCAGGCCGACGATGAACAGCGACAGCCCGGCATCGCGCGGGCCCCAGTCGAAGCGGAAGTTCGTGTACAGCACCCAGTTGGTGTGCAGGATGAACTGCGCCAGGTTGATCAGGCCGTAGACGACGACCAGCACGCCGACGCCGCGCAGGCGGGCCAGCGCGGCGAGCGAGGCAATCGGATTGGCGCGCCCGATCGCAAAGGGTTGTCGCCGCTCAACCGGCAGTGATTCGGGCAGCACGAACCAGCCGTAGGCGAAGTTGGCCAGCGACAGGCAAGCCGCGGCGTAGAACGGCAGCCGCACGTCGATGGCGCCGAGCATGCCGCCGGCGGCCGGGCCGATGATGAATCCGACGCCGAACATGGCGCCGATGCGGCCGAACTGCTTGGCGCGATCCTCGGGCGGCGTGATGTCGGCCAGATAGGCGTTGGCCACCGCGAGCGTGGCGCCGGTGGCGCCGGCGAGCATGCGGGCGGCGAACAGCATCCACAGCGAGGTGGCCAGCGCTGCGACCAGAAACAGCGAGCCCAGACCGGCGATGCCGATCAGCAGGATCGGCCGTCGCCCGTAGCGGTCCGATAG
>JBFGOX010000040.1:0-10764 GCA_041565015.1 Burkholderiaceae bacterium | reverse complement strand
TATCGAACTCTTCAAAAGACATTGGCGGAGATGCGTCGTTTACGTACTGAGGAGCAGTGGCGCGGCTTTTCTGAGCATGTGACCGAGAAGCTCGTTCAGCCGGTGAAGGTGATCCTCGCTCAAGAATGGAAGCTCGTGATGGAGCAAAGGTGACCCGATACGGAAGGTCCACCGCTCATTCTCAAGCCCGAATCATCCTGCGCAGCCATTGAGTCGATGTCTAATCCACGATCGCAGCGGACCCAGTCCGGCGGGCTTCGCCCGCTTAGGCGGGCTGCTGAACCGCGACGCTAGGCCGCGGCCAGACGTCTGCGTGGCGGAAGGTTCATGGCAGTTGTCGATAACCAGGGCCAGCAGATCTCCTTCGAAGACACTGGCTCCGGCGCACCGGTGGTGCTGGGCCACAGTTTCTTGTGCACAGGTGAGATGTGGCGGGAGCAGGTACGCGCGCTCGCCGGCAGCTATCGGATTATCAATCCCGACCTGCGAGGCCATGGCAAGTCCGGCCCGGCTCATCGACCGTTCTCGCTCTATGACGCGGTCACGGACGTGATTGCGGTTCTCGACCTGCTCGGCATTGAACGGGCCGTCTGGTGCGGCTTGTCCATCGGGGGGATGGTCGCGCTTCGGGCGGCTTTGAGCCATCCAGACCGAGTCAGCGCGCTCGTCCTGCTTGATTCGGACGCGGGCTCGGAAGCCATACTCCGCAAGCTAAAGTACCGGGCGATGGGTGTAGGCGCCAGAACCGTTGGCCTTCGTCCGTTCTTGTCCGCCATTGCTCGGCTCATGTTTGGCTCGACCACGAGACGCCAGAATCCGGCGCTGGTCAGGGAGTGGCGTAGCATCATTGCAGCTGTGGACGTGCCATCGGCTCTCAATTGTCTTGGTGCCCTGATGGACCGAGATTCCGTGGTACGACGCCTTCGTGAGATCGAAGTGCCGTGTCTCGTCATGGTCGGAGAGGAAGATCGTTCGCTGCCGCCCGTGTTGTCGCGCCGCATTCACGAAGGATTGCGTGACTCAACGTTCATGGTGCTTCGCCAGACTGGCCATTTGTCGGCACTGGAGCAGCCAGGGCAAGTGAATGACGCGCTAGCAACCTTTCTCGCACGCGCGTCTCAAGTGGTGATCGCCGCCTGACATGGCGCTGGTGCGGACGCGTCGCGAGCGAGCGTGCCCAATCAGAGGGGGCGCTCCGGCGCGCCGCACAACTTCACATTACGCTTCATGAATCATTCCCTGAGGGAGGTACCTCCCGTGCTGAATGGTTCATGTCAGTGTGGCAGTGTCCGTTTCGAGCTGGCCGACGCGCCTGCCTCGCCCACCGCCTGCCACTGCGTCCAGTGCCGCAAGCAGTCGGGCCACCATTTCGCGTCGGGCAACGTCAAGAAGTCGCCGGTGTCAGTCATGGGCGGCGAGCATCTAACCTGGTATCAGTCCTCCGAGAAGGTCAGGCGCGGCTTCTGTTCGAAGTGCGGCTCGTGGCTTTTTTGGGAGCCTGTGTTTCGTGACTGGACCTCCGTTGCCCTGGGCTCGATCGATGGCGGCACTGGTGTCAGGCTAGAAGGCCACATCTTCGTGGCCGAGAAGGGCGACTACTATGAGATCGGTGATGGCCTGCCGCAGAGCGAGCACTAGGCGCCGTGCTGAGGCTGGCGGCTTGAGGCGAGAGAGGCCTGAGCCTTCGACCGACTCGGACGTGCGGATCAAGGCCGGCGCGCGCGCCTTGGCTTCACGGTTCGCATCGTGATGAAGAGCCAATTCGCGCGTGGATCCTGTCTTTGCGGTGCCGTGCGCTTTCGCGCTTCGCTACCGTCCAAGTGGGTCGCCCACTGCCATTGCTCCATGTGTCGCCGTGCACACGGCGCTCCCTTCGTCACCTGGGCAGGCTTCGCTACGCAACAGGTTGCCGTGGAGGCCGACGCCCTGCAGCCCACCTGGTTCGAGTCGAGTCCGGGCGCTCGGCGCGGCTTCTGCCCGCGATGCGGAAGTCCCATTTTCTTCGAGTCGACTCGCTGGCCCGGAGAGACTCATGTTGCGCGGGCGCTTTTCGAGGACCTGCTGGACAAGGAGCCCAGCGCACACGTCTACTACGAGTCCCATGTGCCATGGCTGCAGGTGAAGGACGAACTGCCGAAGAAGGTCAGCCAGGGCAGCCAGTCAGGCGGCAGCAGTGCAGGCTCCGCTGCAACCGATGCCTGACCATCGGCTGAACCCGATTCACAGTGGCGTGGCAGCAGGGCTGTGGTGCTGTCTGGGTCAACGGTGGCCGCACGGCCCGGGCGCAATACCACGGTGGGCCGCGCTGCTCGAGCGTCGGGCGTCGGTCGACGACGACATTTCAACTGGAGCGACATGAAAGTTCCGAACGCAGTCGCGCGCTATCACGAACTGATCGCAAGCCGAGACCCACGGGCGCTCGACGCGCTACTTGCGGAGGATGTCGTCTTCCACTCTCCGGTCGTGCACACGCCGCAGGTCGGAAAGGCAATCACGTCGAAGTACCTGACGGCGGCGCTGGCGGTCCTGGGCAACCCTACTTTTCGCTTCACCCGCGAGTGGTACGCCGAGCGGGCCGCAGTGCTCGAGTTTCTGGTTGACGTCGACGGCATCGCGGTGAACGGCATCGACATGATTGCCTGGAGTGACGACGACCAGATTGTCGATTTCAAGGTGATGATCCGGCCGCTCAAGGCGATTCAGCAGGTCCAGCAGAAGATGGCGCAGGCGCTCGCAAGCATGGGGTGACGATGCGGACGCTCGACCGGTCGATACAGCGGACCGCGGACAGTGGGCGTTGTCCGCCTCTGCGGGCTGGCGATCTCTAGCGTTGGGCGGCACGATCCGTCAACAAGCACTTTCGCGGAGCGTGCCATGCGGACGTCAGACGACTTCAGTTCAGCTCGACGATCAGGGCGCCGGTGGCCGTGGTCTGGGAGGTGATGCTCGGCGCGGAAAACTACCGTCGCTGGACGACGGCCTTCGCCGACGGTTCGTACTACGAGGGGTCGTGGCGCCAGGGCAGCCGAATCAGGTTCCTGTCCCCCACCGGTGATGGCATGGTTGCCGAGATCGCCGAGAACAGACCGAACGAGTTCATCTCGATCCGCCATCTTGGCTACATCGTCAACGGCATCGAAGACACCGAAAGCGAAGCCGTTCGCGCCTGGGCGCCGGCGTTCGAGAACTACACTTTTGCCGCCGTGCCGGAAGGCACGCGGCTCGTCGTCGATCAGGACGCGACCGCGGACTTCGAGCAGTACATGAACGACGCCTGGCCCAGGGCCCTCGAATTGCTCAGGCAGCTTTGCGAGAGCAGGACCACCGCCTGACTAGTCGATCCCCCTTGCGCGGCTGTTTACTTCGCACATTGCGCTGGCCGGCGCCAGATGTGGTTGCACAGCGCGACCGCGACTGAACACAGGACACGCTGAAATGCCTCATGCCATTGTCCTCGCAGCCACGATGCTGACATTGCAGTTTTTTTCGCCGCGGCGCAGTCGGCGACGCTGCCAGAGCACGTTGCGCTGAGCGAGGCGCAGCGCGTGCTGGCAACAGAAAAGGAGTACGTGGCGGCCGAGATCCGCCGCGACGAAGCGGCGCTGCAAAGGCTCATCGACGAGCGCTTCGTGTTCAAAGCCAACGACGGCACGAGGACGGACAAGGACGCGTTCATCCGCAGGGTGCTGGCGATGTGCATGGTCGGGCAGACGATTCGCGAACGCACGCTGCTGGTCGAGGGAAAAGTCGCCCTCGTGTTCGGCACGGCCGAGCTACGCGTGAGGGTGGCTGGCAGGGGCGATGCCGTATCCGCGCTGCGCTACACGGCCGCCTATGTGAAGCGCGACGATCAGTGGCGGATAGGCGACGGCGGCCTGGTCGCCGAGTCGCTCGGCAACTTCGATGCACCCGAATACGTGCGCCAGGTCGAGCAATGCGTCGATGGGCAGTGACCGGGCAGTGGCCGGTCGCGGTTCGCCGTCATCACCTAACCACTTGGGGGCCTGATGCCGTGATCTATCGACTCGCCGCCAGCGTCGTAATGTCGGTGCACTTTCTCTTCGTGTTGCTGGCCGTGTTCGGCGGGCTCGGCGTGCTGGTCGATGTGCGCTGGGCGTGGGTCCATATGCCGGTGGTCGCCTGGTCGTCGATTGTCAACCTGGCGGGGTGGACGTGCCCGCTGACGCCCCTGGAAAACCGCTTTCGCCTCGCTGCCCGCCACACCGGCTACGAGGGTGGGTTCGTCGAGCACTATCTCGGGCCGCTGATCTATCCCAACGGGATGCCGCGCCGCCTCGAACTCGTCGCAGGCGTGTCGATCGTGCTGTGGAACGCGCTCGTCTATGCGGCGGTGTGGTGGTGGATAAGCAGCCGCCCGCCGAACGCCTGAAACTGCGTTCGGCGCCAGTGCGCCGCCAGGTCGCCAGCGCACCGCAGGAACCAAGTGCTTGAACTTTGCCGGCACAGGCGATTTGCCGTAGCGTCGGCCGGCGACGCAACCTCATCGACGGGAGGCAGCATGGAACTCGGCGCGTTCTCAGTCAGCCTGGCGGTCAAGGATCTGCAGGCGTCGAAGAGCTTCTACGGAAAACTCGGCTTCAAGGTCTTCGCCGGCGACGCCGCGCAGAACTGGCTGATCATGAAGAACGGCTCGCACGTCATCGGACTGTTCCATGGCATGTTCGAGCGCAACATCCTGACTTTCAACCCCGGCTGGGACAGCAACGCGAGCAAACTCACCTCGTTCACCGACGTGCGCGACCTGCAGCGCGAACTGAAGGCCCGTGGGGTGACGCTGCTGACTGAGGCCGATGAGAGCGCGACAGGACCGGCGAGCTTCATGGTCGCTGACCCCGACGGCAACACGATCCTCGTCGATCAGCACGTCTGATCCTGCTCCGCCCCGGGCAGATCGAGCGCCAGGAACTGCGTGCCGGCAATCGGGTTGAAGACATAGGGTTCGATTGGAACGAAGCCGAGTGATCGGTACAGCGACTGTGCCGCGGCCATCGCCGGCAGCGTATCCAGGCAGACCCGCGCTTAACCGGCTTGGCGCGCTTCGGCGCAGATCCGCTCGACGAGGAGGCGACCGACCCCGCCGCTGCGCGCCCGCGGTCGCACGTACAGTCGCTTCATTTCGCAGGTCCTGCCTTCCACAGCGCGCAGCGCGACGCAGCCGACCGCTGCAGCGCCTTGCCATGCGAGCAGCAGTCGTCCTGCAGGCGCCTCGTATTTGCCGGGCAATGCGGCCAGCTCGGCCTCGAAATCCTGGAAGTCCAGGTCGATGCCGAGACCGCCGGCGTACTCGCGGAACAGTGCGCGAATGACGTCGAGATCGCGCGGCAACTCGGCCGGCCGAATGTCGGTCGTTTCGCGCACCGCTATCTCCGGACCACGTCTACGATGGGCGCTGGATGGTCAAGGTTAGTCGAATGGTCTGGCGCGGTGAGTCGCGCCGTCCTCGGGCCGAACGCCGCGGGCAGACAGCGCGCGACGCCTCTAAGATGGGCGAGCGGCGATGAACGCCGCGGCGCTCCGCACCGTGTTCGACGTACTTCGGGAAATGCTGCGACCTTACGCCGTCGCGCTCGAAGTCAAGAGGGACAGCGCCTCCGACTTCTACCTCGACACCCGCCATATCCAGAAGAACAAGAAACCGCTGTTCTTCGGCGCGGTCCGGGTGCAGAAGAACTACGTCAGCTTTCACCTGATGCCGGTGTACCTCGAGCCCCGGCTGCTCGACGGTGTTTCGGAGCGCCTGATGAAGCGCATGCACGGCAAATCCTGCTTCAACTTCATCGAGCTCGACCGGTCGCTCGCCGAAGAACTGGCGGCGCTGACAGCGGCCGGCTACGCGCACTACGAAAAGCTGGGCCTTGTGTCCCCGCTCGGCGCCAGGGCCGTGCTGCGTCGATGATCTTCCTGCCGCGCCGGGCAGCAGGCTGCGCGATTCGCGTTTTGGCTAGCCGTCCGGCGTAGAACGATCGCCGTCGCCGAGCGCGCGCTGCATGATCACTGAATCGACCCAGCGGCCGAACTTGAAGCCGACCGATTTCAACGTGCCGTTCATCGTGAACCCGCAGCCGCGGTGCAGTTCGATCGAGGCGGCGTTGGCTGAATCGCCGATCACCGCCAGCATCTGCCGGTAGCCGCGGCGCTCGCATTCGGCGATCAATGCCGTGAGCAACTGGCGGCCGATGCCGCGGCGGGCCGCGCATTCGGCCACGTAGACCGAATCCTCGACGGTGTAGCGATAAGCGGGGCGCGTGCGGTAGGCGCTCGCGTAAGCGTAGCCGAGCACGGCATCGCCCTCGGTGGCGACCAGGTACGGATAGCCGGCGCCGGTGATCGCCGCGAAGCGGCTGCGCATTTCGGCCGCCGTGGGCGGGTCGATCTCGAAGCTGGCCAGCCCGTGCAGCACGTGGTGCGCATAGATCACCTGCACCGAATCGATATCGGCGGCGGAGGCGGTGCGTACGGCGAGACTGGCCACTGGAAAACAAGAGGGCGGTCGGACTGAACCGGACCGCCCCTCTATTCGCGTTGCGCGACTGCAGGTGCTACTGCTGCGCGCCGGGCTTGGCGGCGTTCGCCGGGGCGACCGGCGAATGTGCCGCAACCACCGGTGCGGCGACTTCTGCCTTCGGCGCCGGCGTGCCGCCGTGGATCGTGGCGATGATCGGCACAATCAGCAACGCAACGATGTTGATGATTTTAATCAGCGGGTTCACGGCCGGGCCGGCGGTGTCCTTGTACGGATCGCCAACGGTATCGCCGGTAACGGCCGCCTTGTGCGCCTCCGAGCCCTTGCCGCCGTGGTTGCCTTCCTCGATGTATTTTTTGGCGTTGTCCCAGGCGCCGCCACCGGTCGTCATCGAGATCGCGACGAACAGACCCGTGACGATGGTGCCCATTAGCACGCCGCCGAGCGCCTCCGGTCCGAGGATTACGCCGACCACGATCGGCACCAGCACCGGCAGCAGCGACGGAATCATCATCTCCTTGATCGCGGAGGTGGTCAGCATGTCGACGGCGCGGCTGTAGTCGGGTTTGGCCTTGCCTTCCATGATGCCCTTGATGTCACGGAACTGGCGGCGCACTTCCTCGACGACCGAGCCGGCGGCGCGGCCGACCGCTTCCATCGCCATCGCGCCGAACAGGAACGGGATCAGCCCACCGATGAACAGGCCGATGATCACCATGTGGTTCGACAGGTCGAAGGTGACCTTCAGCCCGGCCTGCTCGAGCCCGCCGGTGTAGTCGGCAAACAGCACCAGCGCGGCGAGTCCCGCCGAGCCGATCGCGTAGCCCTTGGTCACCGCCTTGGTGGTGTTGCCGACCGCGTCGAGCGGATCGGTGATCGCGCGCACTTCCTTCGGCAGGCCGGCCATCTCGGCAATGCCGCCGGCGTTGTCGGTGATCGGTCCATAGGCGTCGAGCGCGACGATGATGCCGGTCATCGACAGCATCGCGGTCGCCGCCACGGCGATACCGTACAGACCGGCCAGCCCGTGCGAAGCGAAGATCGCCGCCGAGATGGCGATCACCGGCCAGGCGCAGGCCTTCATCGACACGGCGATGCCGGCGATGATGTTGGTCGCATGACCGGTGGTCGAAGCCTTGGCGACATACTTCACCGGTGCGAACTGGGTGCCGGTGTAGTACTCGGTGATGTAGACGAGCGCCGCGGTCAGCACGAGTCCGACCACTGCCGACAGGTACAGGTTCACCACCGTGACGCCGCCGCTGGCCGCGACCGGTCCGAGCAGCCAGCTGGTCACTGGATAGAACAGCACCAGCGAAATGGCGCCGGCAACGAGGAGCCCCCGGTACAGCGCGTTCATGATCTTGCCGCCTTCGCGTGCGTTGACGAAGAAGCAGCCGACGATCGAGGCGATGATCGACACACCCGAAATGGCCAGCGGATAAACGATGCCGGCCTCGCCGCCATCCTTGAAGAAGAAGCCGCCAATGAGCATCGTCGCGATGACGGTCACGGCAAAGGTCTCGAAAAGATCCGCCGCCATGCCGGCACAGTCACCGACGTTATCGCCGACGTTATCGGCGATCACCGCCGGGTTGCGCGGATCGTCCTCGGGGATGCCGGCTTCGACCTTGCCGACCAGGTCGGCGCCGACGTCGGCGCCCTTGGTGAAGATGCCGCCGCCGAGACGGGCGAAGATCGAGATCAGCGACGCCCCGAAGGCAAAGCCGATCATCGGATGCAGCAGATCACGCGTATTGGCTGCCGCATGCGTCGCCTTCAGGATCCAGTAGAAGCCCGCCACGCCGATCAGGCCGAGGCCGACCACCAGCAGGCCGGTGATCGCACCGCCGCGAAAGGCGATGTTCAGTGCCGGGTTCAGCCCCTGGGTGGCCGCCTGCGCGGTGCGCACGTTCGAACGGACCGACACGTTCATGCCGATGTAGCCGGCAGCGCCCGACAGCACGGCACCGAGCACGAAACCGATCGCCGTCCACAGGCCGAGTTGCGGCACGACGGCGATGATGATTGCCAGCACCACGCCAACGACGGCGATCGTGCGGTATTGCCGGTTCAGGTACGCCTGCGCGCCTTGTTGTACCGCGGCGGCTATCTCCTGCATGCGCGCGTTGCCAGCGGGCTGCTTCAGGATCCAGGTAATCGACCACGCGCCGAAGACCACGGCCGCCAGGCCGCAGATCAGGGCGAGAGCCAATGCAGACATTGCATTCTCCTTATTAACAAACTGGGTGAGTCAGGAATCTATTTGGCGAGCGCGTCGAAGACGCGCTGCTTGATCTCGTCGACGCTGCCCACGCCAGAGACCCGGCAGTACTTCGGCGCCGCAGAATCGCCGGTTGCGGCCCATTTCGCGTAGTAGTCGATCAGGACGCTGGTCTGTGCGTGATAGACGTGCAGCCGCTTGCGGACGACCGCTTCCTTGTCGTCGTCGCGCTGGATCAGCGGCTCGCCGGTGACGTCGTCGCGGCCATCGACTTTCGGCGGGTTGTATTTCGTGTGGTACGTACGTCCGCTGGCCGGATGCACGCGCCGCCCGCTCATCCGCTCGATGATGTCGGCGTCGGGCACGTCGATCTCGAGGACGACGTCGACCCGGATCTGGGCATCCTTCATCGCATCGGCCTGCGGAATCGTGCGCGGAAAACCGTCGAACAGGTAGCCGGCGGCGCAGTCGGGTTTCTTCAGACGCTCCCTGACCAGCCCGACGATGATGTCGTCGGAGACAAGCTGGCCGGCGTCCATCACCTTCTTGGCGGCAAGCCCCAGCGGTGTGCCGGCGTTGACGGCCGCGCGCAGCATGTCGCCGGTGGAAATCTGCGGGATGCCGAAGCGATCCTCGATGAAAGATGCCTGGGTGCCTTTGCCAGCACCCGGTGGCCCGATCAAGATTATGCGCATCCCCAGTCCTACCAAGTCGTCGTTATTTCCGTGGCCCCACTGGGCGGCGGGGCGCGGCGCACATTGCCGGCGCCGCTGATCTCGAGGCGCGCGGATTTTACCCGCAAGACCTTGCGCGAGCCTGACGGGCGGAGATGACGCCCGGGCTAGACGTTGAAATCCGAGGCCAGCCGCTTCTTCACGGCAACGTTCTTCAGGACCGCGTAGTCGGGCAGGCCGTCCTTGAACGGCGGGTAGGACTCGCCACCGATCAGTGGTGCAAGGTATCTGCGGCAGGCCTCGGTGATGCCAAAACCATCGGCGCTGATGAAATCGCGCGGCATCATCTTCTCGCGGTTGGCCACGTCGGCCAGTGGCGCCATGGCGATCTTCCAGCGATACGGCTTGTTGCTGATCCGCACGATCGCCGGCATCACCGAGTTGTGGCCCTTGAGCGCGAACTCGACCGCCGCCTTGCCCACGGCGTAGGCCTGGTCGACGTCGGTCTTCGAAGCGATGTGCCGCGCCGAGCGCTGCAGATAGTCGGCCACCGCCCAGTGAAACTTCATGCCGAGCCCTTCCTTGACCATGCTGGCGATCACCGGCGCCGCGCCGCCGAGTTGCGCGTGGCCGAACGCATCGCGCAGGCCCTGGTCGGAAAGGAATTTCCCGTCCGCGCCCTTGACGCCTTCGGAAACGACGACCGAGCAGTAGCCGTGCTGCCGCACCTGCTCCTTCACGGCGGCGATGAATCTGTCGTGATCGAAAGCGACCTCGGGAAACAGGATCACGATCGGGATCGGATGCGTCTTGTCCGCGGCCAGGCCACCGGCGGCGGCAATCCAGCCGGCGTGCCGGCCCATGACTTCGAGCACGAACACCTTGGTCGAGGTCTTGGCCATCGACGCCACGTCGAAACTCGCTTCACGCAGCGACACCGCCACGTACTTGGCCACCGAGCCGAATCCGGGGCATACATCGGTGATCGGCAGATCATTGTCGACCGTCTTCGGCACGTGGATCGCCTGCAGCGGATAGCCCAGTTTTTCCGAAAGCTGCGAGACCTTCAGGCAGGTGTCGGCCGAGTCGCCGCCGCCGTTGTAGAAGAAATAGCCGATGTCGTGCGCGCGGAACACCTCGATCAGCCGCTCGTACTGCGCGCGGTTCTCCTCCAGTCCCTTCAGTTTGTAGCGGCAGGAGCCGAAGGCGCCCGACGGCGTGTGCTTCAGCGCGCGAATCGCCGCCACCGATTCACGGCTGGTGTCGATCAGATCCTCGGTCAGCGCGCCGATGATCCCGTGCCGGCCGGCCAGGACCTTGCCGATCCGATCCTTGTGCTTGCGTGCGGTTTCGATCACGCCGGCGGCGCTGGCATTGATCAC